>NZ_JBITLX010000014.1:0-217502 GCF_044465625.1 Actinoplanes sp. NPDC049599 | reverse complement strand
ATCACGCGATCGGCGACTCCCGCACGCCTACCGGATCACCGAATATCGAAACGATCAACCCGCACCGGCACCAATCGCGTCGGTGGATCGAGGCTCAGGGGAGCGCCAGCGGGGCAGGGGTCGTGAACTGTCAATACGGTGTCGGGCCCTGGGAGACGTATCGATTGGCGTAACGTCAACAACTCGGCGGCGGGTGCGGCGTCAAGCATGGTCCACACGGGTAGGCCGCCAACGACATAGACACGGGCGGGGTCTTCATGGCGTGCGGGGAACTGGGCAAAGGAAAGAAAGCCGGCCCGGGTGTCGTCATCGGCGGGCTGAAGGATCAACGGCTGGCACGACGATTGCAGCTTGACTGCCCTGACGTCTTCGAACAGGACGCTCAGGTGCTCATCATGTCATCGCCGGCGTGAGCGAACAGCAGAAGCTGAGAGTGGCTGACGCCGTAACGCCACCAACGGAACCGGCGTCGCCGATCAGCAGCGGTAGTGGCCTCTGACATAGGTGCCGTCCTTGCGGTGATACGAGTTGACCCACGTGCATCCGCTGTGGGGATCGTCGTTCACGTCCAGCCCATCCGAGGGGGTGCCGGAGCCGTTGTCCGTCTCGCCCAAGTCGGGGTCGTAGTCGTAGTCCGGGACGGCGGGTGAGTAGTCGCGGTCCGGAATGTTCGGGGTGTAACTGCGGTTCGAGTCATAGTTGTTGTCCGGTACGTCCGGAGTGTAAGCGTGGTCCGGGTCGTCGGTCTCAGTCCACTTGTACGTGTGGTCGTAGCGGCACGTGGACTCGTACATGTACCTCTTGACGTGATAGGTCCGCGACCTCTTGACGCAACGGTCGTAGTTCTTCGCCGAGACGCCGAAGTCGTAGTCCGGCACATAGGAGCAGATGTTCGAGTAGTCCTCGTCGAAGTGCACCATCGCTGCGCTGCGCTCGGATCGTGTAACGCAGGCGGCCTCCTCCGCGTCGGCGGTCGGCGTGGGCGTCCCTGTGTCCTCCGGCTCACTGCTCTCGGAGGGGTCCGGCTCCGTGGGGAGCTCGGACGCGACAGGAGTGGCAGTCTCGCTCGTCTGGACCCGCGGCCGGTACGGAGTCCCGTTCACGTCGTCTTCGTCGTCGCCGAGCGAGAGCAGCCCCCCGTTACCTTCTTCGCAGCCCCAACCGGGGTTGCAGGCCACCGGCCGCGGCATGACTTAGTCCCCCTGTTGTCCATGATCTGGGGGGTGTTGTCACCGGGGTTCGGAGGGTGCCAGTGACCGCTAATAGAGACCTGACCGCTTACTGGTCTGTTCGTAACGTGGCTGCCGGCGCGAGGCATCGAGGCGGCCTGCCCCGTACGAGCAAGGGGACCAGGCGTTGACCGAGCAGGACGGCAGCACCGACCGGTACGACGTGTATTGCGGAGTCGACGTCGGTAAGAGCGAGCACCACGCGTGCGCACTCAACCCCGTCGGCAAACGCCTACACGACAAACCGCTGCCCAACGACGAAGACGCCTTGAGGGAGGTTCTCGGCAAGCTCCAGACCCGCGGACGGGTCCTGGTGATCATCGACCAACCGGCCTCGATCGGAGCCCTGGTCATCGCCGTGGCCCGTGTCATGCAGATCGACATCGCCTACCTACCGGGCCTCGCGATGCGCCGGATCGCCGACCTGTACCCCGGCGAAGGCAAGACCGACGCCCGCGACTCCTTCATCATCGCCGACGCCGCCCGCACGATGCCGCACACCCTGCGACGGATCGGCACCGACGACGAAACCGTCGCCGACCTGACGGTCCTGGCCGGCTACGACGACGATCTCGCCAGCCAGTCCACCCGCCTGAGCAACCGGCTCCGCGACGCCCTGCTGCACGTTCACCCTGCCCTGGAACGCTTGCTGGGTAAGCACTTTGACCGTCCCGGCGTCCTGGAACTCCTCGTCGCAGCCCCGACCCCGGACGCCCTGGCACGACTGGCCCCGGAGGCCATGACCGAGATCATGAAACCCCGCTCGCCCCGGCTGGCCAAGACCCTACCCGCGAAGATCCGCACCGCTCTCGACGAACAGAGCGTCACTGTCCCCGGCACCCACGCGTTCGGGCGGGTCATCTCCGGCATCGCCGCCCAGCTGCGCGACATCCACCTCGAACGCGCATCCCTCGGTGCCGAACTCGAAGCACGTCTGGCGGCCCACCCTCTTCATAAGGTCCTGACCTCGATGCCCGGACTCGGAGTCAGGACCTCGCTGAAGATCCTCACCATCGTCGGCGACGGCTCGGCCTTCCCCAGCGCCGCCCACCTGGCCGCCTACGCCGGCCTCGCCCCGGTGACCCGCCGGTCAGGATCCTCGATCAACGGCGAGACCCGCTCCCGGCGCGGCAACCGCGCCCTCAAGAACGCGCTGTTCCAATCCGCGTTCGCGAGCCTCAGCGACCCGACCAGCCGCACCTACTACGACCGCAAAAGAGCCGAGAAGAAGAAGCACAACGCCGCCATCGTCTGCCTAGCCCGACGACGCGCCGACGTCATCTACGCCATGCTCCGCGACAAGCAGCCCTACCAACAGCCCAGCACCGAAAACCCCGCAAACCTCGCCGCTGCCGCTTGACAAAGATCATAGAGACACCCCCCCCACCGCAGCACAACAGCAAGATCGCCAGCGTCGTGCCGGCGCCACCCGTGACGGCCTTGCGCCGTGGTCCCCGCTTGATCATCAGCTGACTGCTCCTTCCAGGCCGTCCCCGTCACTCGTCAACGCCATCGCGACGTCATTCGGCACCACGCGCAGGAGATGGCGGCTCCGAAGTGATACCTGAGGTGGGTGCGGTCACATGTCCGAGTCCTTCATGGCGTCAAGGCAGACCGTCCGGCTCGCGCGGATACGTCTGCCCGCGGTGACGTCCTGACCGAGTACGCGCCAGTTCGACCACCACAGCGGGATGTCGCCGTCGGGGGTGCGGCATACCGTGACGCCGGTGAGTCCCGCGTTGGACGCAACATCCAAGGCAATGGTGAGCTTCAGCCCGACCAGGTCCGGCATCCGAACCATCCGGTTTGCAGCCCGCTGAGCGGCAGCCTTCTCGGCAGCTGCCTTCTCGGCGGCAGCCTTCTTCGCCGTCGCCGTCGCCGTCGCCGTCGCCGTCGCCGTCGCCGTCGTGGCCGCCTTGTCGTTCGCCGACATCGATGCGGTACCAGAGGCTTGGCCGGTCGCTGGACTGGCCGCCAATGTCCCGGCGAGAGCTGCTGGAGCCGATTGGGAAGCTCGTGCCCGACCCTGTGGCACTGAGTCAGGCACGACGAGGCCAATCGCGCACAGCATCAAGGCGACGGCTATGCCGACAGAGCCCACACCGGTCAGCAGCTTGTGCTCGGCGAACCAGCTCCGGTTCTCCAGCCAGAGCGGCCAGCCGACCGGCGGTGGACCCCACTCCGGATCGGGCTCCCACCCCGGAGCGGGCGTCCAACCGCGAGGCGTCGAGGGCCAGTTCGGGGGTGGATTGAAACGCATGACGGATCCTCGGTCGCCGGGTTCGAGCGATGGCCAGGTCACGGATGACCTGTCCGAATCAACGATCCCGGCGAAGACACGATCTCGTACGTGCGGCTGATGATCCCGTGCGACGGGCGGGAGTCGCCCACCGATCGGTTGACCCGCTGACTGGGACCCAAGGACGCTCGTCTGACTGCCCCGCACCACGGAGAACGTGGCGAAGACCGAGCTGACCCCGCCGGCCGGTGACACCCAGCAGGCCCAGATCGGACACTGAACTCCCCGGCAGAGCCCGGCGCCCCCCTTTGCGGAGGCGCCGGGCAGAGCCGGTCAGGCCGCCGCGTATTTCCGGGTGCGGCCCAGCGATGTGATCAGCGACTGCTCGACCGGGAACGACTCGCCGAACGCGGTGCCCACCACGGTGGCAGTCCGCCGCCGCGTGACGTAGCGGGCGCCCTCCTCGTCACTCCAGCGTTCCTTCACCACCTCGCCGGTTCCGGTCCAGGTGATCTTCACGCTGGTCGTACCCGTGGTCGCCGGGGCGTCCGTGCACGACTCCGGGCGTTCGCCCTCCTCGTTGACCGGCCCGTACGTGCACGTCCGCACGGTCTGCGAGTAGGTCACCACCCCGGTGGCCGAGGCGCCCTGCAGCGACATCCTGGCCCGTGACGGCGTCTGGTCGTACGCGTTCCGGAAGATCGTCTCGCAGGTCTCCAGATCGGCGGATCCGGTGCAGGAGCGGGACCAGTACTCGACGTCCAGCTGGGCCACCCCGTCGATCCGTTCGAGGTCGACGGTCAGGGTCCGGCTGGTGTTCGGGTCGTCGAAGCCGACGTGCGCGCTCTCGAGAAGCGTCGAGGCCGGCGCAGCCGTCGCGGGGGTGGCGAGGGCTGCCGTGACGAGAGCGGCACCGATCGGCACGAGGACACGGCGGAGCAGGGTCATGCGGTTTCCTTTGCGGAGTGATCAAGAAGGCGGAGTGATCAAGGAGCCCGAATGCTAATCGCCGGGTACGGCGGGCGCTGCCCCGGAAATCGGGCGGCGTGCCCCGGCCGTGGCGAGCGCCACCGCGAGCAGCACCTGACCGCGATCAGCGGCTGCCCGCCGAGGAAGGCGCAGCAGCCGTACGCGGTAAGAGCCAGCGTGTATGCAGCCGGCGCAGCGGCTCCGGCGCCCACCAGTTCCATTCGCCGAGCAGGTTCATCACCGCCGGCAGCAGCAGGCCGCGGACGATCGTGACGTCGAGCAGCAGCGCGACCGCCATTGCGAAACCGATCTCCTTCACGGCGATCAGGTCGGCGAGCAGGAAACCGAGGAACACCACGCCGATGCACAACGCGGCGGCGGTGACCACCGGCCCGGACTTCTCGATGCCGGCGCGGACCGCCTGGTCGCCGGCCGCTGTGCCGCGGCGGGTGGGGTCGCGTCCGTCCCATTCCTCCTTGATCCGGGCGAGCAGGAACACCTCGTAGTCCATCGAGAGGCCGAACACGAACACGAACAGCAGGACGGGGGTGGTGACGTCGATGGCGCCCCACGAGTCGAAGCCGAGCAACGCGTCGCCGATGCCCCACTGGAACACGACGACCAGTACGCCGAGCGTCGCGAGCAGGGTCAGCGCGTTCATCAGCAGCGCCTTGACCGGCACCACCAGCGAGCCGGTCAGCGCGAACAGCAGCACCGCCGTGGACAGCAGGATGATCAGCAGCGCGACCGGGAACCGGCCGGCCACCGATTCCCGGTAGTCGACCAGCTCCGCGGCGCTCCCGCCGACGAGCACCGGGAACGGCGGGTCCAGCGCCCGGATCGCGCGTACGACGTCGCGGGAGGTCCCGCCGGCGGTCTTGCCCTCCGGGGTGAGGTCCAGGACGGCGGCCGGGGCGTTGATGTCGGGGCGTTGTTCCACCCGGAGCACGCCGTCCAGCGTGTTGAGCGCGTTCAGGAAGTCCCGGACCGGGGCGCCGGCCGGGTCGGCGTCGACCACCACGACGATCGGGTCGGCCTGGCCGGCGCTGAAGTCGCGCTGCACCGCCTCCTGCAGCTTGCGGGCCTCGGCGGAGGCGGGCAGCGCGCGGGCGTCGGAATTCTCGAGGTTGACCGCGAACACGAACGGCAGCGACAGCATGAGCAGGCCGGCCGTGACGGCGAGCGCGACCGGTGCCGGCCGGTTCTGCGCGTATGCGGCGAGCCGCGCGAGCAGGCCCGGGCCGGGTTCGGCGCGGCGACGCAGCGTGGCCGCGACCGCGCGGCGGAGGGTGAGCACCCGGGTGGAATCGGCGGCGCCGGGGATGCGGCGGTGGGCCGTGGCGATGAGCGCGGGCACCGCTGTCAGGCCGGCCAGGGTGGCCAGCAGCACCGCGATCGCGCCGCCCAGCGCCATCGCGCCGAGCAGCGGTTCGGCGAAGACGAACAGGCCGGCCATCGCGGCGCCGACGGCGAGCCCGGAGATCAGCACAGTGCGGCCGGCGGTCGCGATGGTGCGGGCGACCAGGTCCGCGACCGGGGCCTCGGGGTCGGCCTCGCGCTCCTGGCGGAACCGGGCGATCACCAGCAGCGCGTAGTCGACGGCGAGCCCGATGCCGAGCAGGGTGACCACGTTGACGGTGAACTCGCTGACCCCGGTGAGCGCGGTCAGTCCGAACAGGCCGAGCAGCGTCACCGACACGGTGGCCAGCGCGGCGGCGAGCGGGACCGCGCCGGCCGCGAAGCCGCCGAGCGTCAGCACCAGGACGACCACCAGGACCAGGATCGCGACCGACTCGCCGAAGGCCGCGTCCGCGACGGCTTGGTCGGCGAACGCGCGCTCGGCCAGCTTCTCGCCGCCGACCAGCACCTCGGGCGCGCTGATGCGGTGCAGCGCGCCGGCGACCGCGTCCTCCACCTGCTCGCGCCGGTCGTCCGGCAGGCCGCGCTCGAGCTCGACCCGGATCAGCGAACTCCGGTTGCCGGCGCCGATCCGCCCGCCCGGCGCGCTGTACAGGTCCTCGACCTCCGTGACGCCGTCCATGGCGCGGATCTCGCCGGTGACCGCCATGACGTCGTTGACCAGCGCCTGGTCGTACACGTCGGGTCCGCCGACGACGGCGACGACCAGCGGGCCCTCGGGCTGTAACCGGTCGACCCGCGCGTCCGCGAGCTGCGACTCGGCCCCCGGCCGGAGGCTGTCGGTGGTGGCGAGCCGGTCGAAGACCTGGCCGCCCAGGACCAGCCCGGCGGCGGTCAGGACGAGCCAGACCCCGAGCACCAGCCGGCGCCGGCGGGCACACGTACGGCCGAGCGCAGCCAACATCACCGGGACATGCAAACACCCCCGGGTCTGCAGCGCCAGCCACCGATCGACGGGCATCGTCCGGAAGGACGGCCAGTTCTGACCGGTCGGCGAGCGGTCGAGTCGGACAGCCGACGGCACCGGCACCCGGCATCTACTTAGGATTCGGAAATCGTCCGGGGTGCTGGAAATCCCTCCCGCTCCGACGAACGGGGAGGGGAATGCCCGTGTTTCGGCGTGCGCTGAGTGGGTTTGTCGCGTTGGTGACCGTGTTCGCGGTGTCGTCGTTCGTCGGTCCGCCGCCGGCGACCGCGGTCGCGCTGCCGAGCGGCTTTCAGGAGCAGATCGTCTTCAGCGGCCTCAGCTCGCCGGTCGATCTGGAGTTCGCGCCGGACGGGCGCGTCTTCGTCGCCGAGAAGGGCGGCCGGATCAAGGTCTTCGACGACCTCGCCGACACCACCCCGACGGTGTTCGCCGACCTGTCGGCCAACGTGCACAACCAGTGGGACCGGGGCCTGCTCGGCATGTCGCTGCCGCCCGACTTCCCGGCCAACCCGTACGTCTACGTGCTGTACACCTACGACGCGCCGCCCGGCCAGACCGCCCCGGTCTGGAACGACGTCTGCGCCAACGCGAACGACGGGCGCTGCGTGGTCACCGGCCGGCTCTCCCGGCTGCAGGCCAGCGGCAACTCGATGACCGGCACTGAGCAGGTGCTGCTGCACGACTGGTGCCAGCAGTTCCCCAGCCACTCCATCGGTGACATCGCCTTCGGCGCGGACGGCATGCTCTACGTCTCCGCCGGTGACGGCGCGAGCTTCAGCGCGGTCGACTACGGCCAGCTGCCCGCCGGGGCGCCGACCAACCCGTGTGCCGATCCGGTCAACGAGGGCGGGGCGGTGCGAGCGCAGGACATCCGCACCGCCGGCGACGAGACCCAGCTGGACGGCACACTACTGCGGCTCGATCCGGCGACCGGCGCGGCCGCGGCCGGCAACCCGGACATCGGCTCCGCCGACCCCGACACCCGCCGGATCGTCGCGCACGGCCTGCGCAACCCGTACCGGATCACCATGCGGCCCGGCACCAACGAGGCCTGGATCTCCGACACCGGGTGGAACGCCTGGGAAGAGGTCAACCGGGTGGTCGACCCGACCGCGGGCGTGACCAACTTCGGCTGGCCGTGCTGGGAGGGCAACGCCCGGCAGTCCGGATACGACAGCGCCAACCTGCCGATCTGCGAGACCCTCTACGCCGCGCCGGCCGGCACGCACACCGCGCCGTTCGTCGCCTGGAACCACGCCAGCAAGCTGGTCGCGGGCGAGAGCTGCCCGACGGGCAGCTCGTCGTCGACCGGCGTGGCGTTCTACCCGACCGCGGGCGGTCCCTACCCGGCCGCGTACCACGGCGCGGTCTTCTTCGCCGACTACTCGCGCCGGTGCATCTGGGCGTCGCTGCCGTCCACGCCGGGCGGCCTGCCCGACCCGGCCAACCTGCGGACGTTCGTCTCCGACGCCGCCGGCCCGGTCGACCTCGAGGTCGGCCCCGGTGGCGACCTCTACTACGTCGATCTGGGCGGCACCGTCCGCCGGGTGCGGTACTTCCCGGGCAATCAGCCGCCGAGCGCGGTCATCGACGCGTCGCCGACGCAGGGCCCGGCGCCGCTGACCGTGACGTTCAACGGCACCGGCTCCACCGACCCGGATCCGGCCGACGACGGCCGTCTGCGGTACGCATGGGACTTCACCAACGACGGGGTGACCGACTCCACCTCGCCGACGGCGACGTTCACCTACACCACGACGGGCTCGTACACCGCGCGGCTGACCGTGACCGACACGCTGAACGCGACCGGCACCAGCACGATCAGCATCACGCCCGGCAACGAGGCGCCGACCGCGGTGATCGACACGCCGGCCGCGAGCACGACCTGGAAGGTCGGCGACACGATCGCCTTCTCCGGCCACGCCACCGATCCGCAGCAGGGCACGCTTCCCGCCGCCCGCCTCGACTGGGACCTGGTCATGCACCACTGCTCCGCGCCGGACAACTGCCACGAGCACGCCATCCGCAGCTGGACCGGCGTGGCGTCCGGGTCGTTCGAGGCGCCCGACCACGAGTATCCGTCCTATCTGGAACTCAAGCTCGTGGCCACCGACCAGGAGGGCCTCACGCACACCGTGGCGCGCCGGCTGGATCCGGAGACGGTCAACTTGACCTTCAACACCGTGCCGTCCGGCCTGCAGCTCACCGTCGGCTCGGCGTCGGGCACCACGCCGTTCTCCCGTACGGTGATCCAGGGCTCGACGAACTCGGTGTCCGCGCCGTCGCCGCAGGGCTCCGCGACGTTCGCGTCGTGGTCGGACGGCGGGGCGCAGACCCACGTCGTCACCGCGCCCACGGCGGCGACGACGTACACCGCGACCTACGCGGCCGCCCCGGCGCCGCAGCGGATCGGCTACACCCAGGTCGGGGCGTCGCTGGACTCCGGCGACCAGGACCACATGAACGGCTCGCGGTTCGTCACCGGGTCCGGCCCGACGACGGTCACGTCCATGTCGGTGTACCTGAAGGGCGTGCGGGCGGCGCCGGACAACCAGTACCAGCTCGCCGTCTACGCCGACGCGAACGGCTCGCCCGGTGCGCGGGTGGCCACCAGCACGTCGGGCACGCTGACCGCCAACTCGTGGAACACCCGGCCGATCACCGCGGCGCTGGCGGCCGACACGGCGTACTGGCTCATGTACAACACCAACGGCGACAACAACTTGAGCTACGACGCCGGAACGGCCAACCAGGGCGCGTGGAGCGGATCCACGCCGTTCGGCACCTGGCCGACGACGTTCGGCACGTCCACCCGGTGGAACGCGAAGTTCTCCATCTACGCGACCACGGGTCCGGACACCGCCGCGCCGACGGTGACCTCCACGACCCCGGCCGGCGGCGCGACCGGGGTGGCCCTGAACGCGCCGGTCACCGTACGGTTCAGCGAGAGCATGGCGGCGGGCACCATCACACCGGCGAACCTGGAGCTCCGCGGTCCGGGCGGCACGCTGGTCGGCCGGACCGTCACCTACGACGCGGCCGACCAGGCGGCGACGATCACGCCGTCCGCGGCGCTGGCCGCCTCGACCCAGTACTCGGTGACCGTCCGGACGGGCGTGACCGACACGGCGGGCAACGCGCTCGCGGCCAACCACCAGTTCTCGTTCACCACGGCCGACCCGAGCGCCCCGCGCTTCGGGTACGACCAGGTGGGCGGAATGCTGGACTCCGGCGACATGAACTTCATGAACGGCTCGCGGTTCGTCAACGGTCCCGCCGCGCTGACGGTGAGCCAGATCTCCGTCCGCCTCAAGGCGGTGCAGGCCGCGCCGGCCAACCAGTACCAGGTGGCGATCTACACCGACGTGAACGGCTCGCCGGGCACGCTGGTGGCGTCGAGCACCTCCGGCACGCTGACCGCCAACTCGTGGAACAGCCGGCCGGTCACCGCGACGCTGGCGCCGAACACGGCGTACTGGCTCATGTACAACACCAACGGCGACAACAACATGAGCTACGACACCGGCAGCGCCAACCAGGGCGCCTGGAGCCAGTCGCGCCCGTTCGGCACCTGGCCGTCCTCGTTCGGCACGTCCACCCGCTGGACCGCGAAGTACTCGATCTACGCCTCGTAAGGGCGGCACTACGCCCCGCCGGGTCCCGCGAGACTCGGCGGGGCGAAAACTGTCGCATGCCCACCGTAGGATCGCGCAGCGCGCCGGATCGGCGCACGTCGTGCTCCACGGAGGATCTGTGACCCCTGTTCGGCACCGTGTCATCGCGGTCGCCACGGCGACTGTCCTGCTTGTCCTGCCCGCTTCCGGAGCCTGGGCTGCGCCCGCCAATCATCAACCGGCGACCCCGTCCTCGCTGACCGTCGGGGGTATCGCGTGCGACGCCGGCGGCATCCTGGTCGGCACCACCGCACCCCGGATCACCGCGGTCTTCGCCGACCCGGACCTGGGCACGGTCCAGGGCGAGACCCTGACCCCGACGTTCGCGTGGTGGCCGGTCGGCAAACCGGCGCAGCGCACCGAGTGGACCCTGCCCACGATCAGCTCCCCGGGTACGGCGTTCACCGCGCTGCCGGCCACCCTGGTTGATGCCGGCCGATACCGCTTGGCAGCCCGCGCCACCGATGCCGGCGGCGCCAGGTCGGCGTGGTCACCCGTGTGCACCTTCACCGTCGATACGACCAGGCCGCACCCGCCGGCGGTGGAGTCCGCCGACTATCCGGCGAATGGCAGTGCCGGCGGGGTCGGCATCGCCGGCACGTTCACGTTCGCGGCGGCCGGCGGGGACAGGGACGTCGTGAAGTTCCGCTACTCGTCGAGCAACGGCCCGTTGCTCGACGTGCCGGCGGGCCGCGACGGCCGGGCCACGGTCGAGATCACGCCGGCGGGGGTCGGCACGAACACTCTCACCGTCCAGGCGATCGATCGCACCGGTAACCGCTCGGCCGAGACCGCGTACTCCTTCTCGGTCCTCGACCGCGAGCCCAAGGTCATGCAGGAGAACCCGGACGCCGGGCTCGGGGAGCCGCGCACCGTCCAGTTCTGGAGCGCTGTGCCCGGCACCGCGTCCTTCACCTACCAGCTGAACGACGGCCCGGCGGCGACCGTCGCCGCGGACGCCAACGGCAGAGCCACCGCGACCGTCACGCCGGACCGCCGCGGTGACAACGCTCTTGCCGTTTCCAGCCGCACGGCGGACGGCGTCGTCTCCCCCCGGATCACGGTCAACCTCTACGTTCCGGTGCAGGTCCCGCAACCGGTGATCAGCTCACCGGACTTCCCGGACGGCGCGCCGCCGCCGACGGCTGGACAAGAGGTGACGATCGTCCTCCGCACCGACTCACCCGAGGTCACCGAGTTCGTCTGGTCCGCCGACCTCGGCGAGACCTTCCAGGTCGTGGCCGCCGACCCGGACGGCAACGCAACGATCCGCTACCGGACACCGGACTGGTCCCTGTACCTGGAGATCCAGGCCCGCGCCCGCACCGCCGACGGCTTCACATCGAGCACGGCCTACACCGGATGGGAGTTGACCCCCGCTGAGACACCCGCACAGTGACCGATCGGCGGGCCCGGCTGGGGTCCGCTCCCCCTACGGCCGCGGGAAGTCGGCACCGCCGCGAGGTGGCGCCGGGGCCGGCGATCACCTGTCCGCCGACCTTGGCGCCGGCCCTCCCGGATATCCGATACGGCCGGGCGGGACAAAGTCGCCCGGCCGTCAGGATCGGGGCGCGACCGCTCGCAGGGCGATGTCGACGGAGGCCTGGAGGTCCTCGCGGCGGGTGCCCGCGGCGGCGTGGACGGCATGTCCCTCGCTGATCGCCATCACGAACCGCGCCAGCGCCCGGGCGTCCACGCCGGGCGGGAGGTCCCCCTCCGCAGCCGCGCGGGACAGCCGCTGCTCGAGGGCGGACTCGGTGGCGGCCCGGCCCGCCGCCAGGATCTCGGCGATGCCGGCGTTCTCCGGCGAGCAGGCCAGGCCACCCTGGACGGACAGGCAGCCCGGCGGGTGGCCGGCGGCGGTGAGGCTGTCGGCGCTGGAGCGCAGGAACGCTTCGATGGCGGCGTACGCGGTGGGTTGATCGAGCGCGGCGTGGGCGGTGGCCACCTGGGTCTCGTGGTAGCGGGCGAAGGCACGCCGGAAGAGCTGCTGCTTGCTGCCGAACGTCGCGTACAGGCTCGGCCGGTTGATGCCCATCGCGCTGGTGAGGGCGGTCAGCGACGCTCCCTCGTACCCGTGGCGCCAGAAGACCTCGGCGGCCCGGTCGAGGACCGTCCCCTCGTCGAAGGCCCGCGGCCGGCCGATGGCGGGCGTCGCACTGCTCATAGGCCCATCCTACCGTTCGGTACAAATCGTGATCCGCCTCACCGACCGAGCGGTACAAAACTTGCTACGGTGGTCGGCAACCGAGCGGTACAAAAGAACCGAGGGGTACGCATGACCGTCACACTGATCACCGGCGCGAACAAGGGCATCGGCTTCGAGACAGCCCGGCAGCTCACCGAGCTGGGTCACACCGTCTACATCGGAGCCCGGGACGCCGGGCGGGGCGAGAAGGCCGCGGCGGCGCTGGGCGCGCGATTCGTCCAGCTCGACGTGACCGACGACGCGTCGGTGCGCGACGCACTGGCCGAGGTCGACGCGGCCGAGGGCCGGCTCGACGTCCTGGTGCACAACGCGGGCATCCTCGCGGACGGAGCCGTGGACGGACCGGCGGCCCTGCGGGCCTTCGACACCAACGCGGTGGGCATCGTCCGGGTGACCGAGGCGGCGCTCCCCCTGCTCCGGAAGTCGTCGAACCCCACGGTGATCACCGTTTCGAGCAGCATGGGATCTTTCTGGGCGGTGACCAATCCCGAACGGCCGGAGTTCAACCTGCCGCTCCCGCTCTACGCGGCGTCCAAGGCGGCAGCCACCATGCTCACCGTCCAGTACGCCAAATCCCAGCCGGGCATCAAGTTCAACGCGATCGAGCCCGGCGCCACCGCCACCGACATGACCGCGGCCTTCGGCATCGGGAGGCCGGCGGAGGAGAGCGCCAGAACCGTCGTACGCCTGGCCACACTCGGCCCGGACGGCCCGACCGGCACCTTCCAGGACGAACTCGGAGAACTGGGCTGGTAGGCGCGACTCCGCGCCCCACCCCGGGGACAGACACGACGCCGCCGGCACGCTGCCCGAGTCACCGCTACGGCTGACCGCGCGTTCCTACGACCAGACCGGACATACGTTTGACACGGTGTTCGATTCCCGGGTGGACCACACCGCCCCGACGCTGGTCGTCCATTCGAACGGCTACATCCGAGCCGGCGGCGAGCTCTACGTCGAGGCCACCGACAGATCCGGGATCCCGCCTGTCGAACTGTTCGCGGACGGCACAGTCATCGACTCCGCCATCGGCTCCCCCGCCCTGCTGCACTGGGACTCCGCCGCGGTCGACGGAACGGCTGCCCTGGCCGTTCGCGCCCGCGACATCGCGGGCAACGTCGCCGAATACCGCCGCACGGTGCTGGTCGACAACGCCGCCACGGTCTACCGCACTGTCACTCTGGACAACCACGCGCCCGCGGTGAAGTTCGCGAAGGCGCCCAAGAACAAAACCAGGGTGACCAAGACCTTCGCGGTGACCGCCAAGGCCACCGACCGGTACGGCATCACCCGGGTCCAACTGGTGGTCAACGGCAAGGTCGTGGCCACCGACAGCAAGGCGGGCTACCGCTTCACCGTCAACCCGAAGAAGTACGGCAAGACGTTCACCGTCCACCTTCGCGCCTACGACAGGGCCGGCAACCTCAAGAACAGCAGCAAACGCACCTACCGCCGCTGACCCGAGCCGCCCCGCAACGCCCGCGCGTTCGCCTGTCGAATGGTGTTGTATCGGTCTGGTACACGTGGTGGCGCGTTCGGTGGGGAAGGCGTGGCGATGATCGAGGTGGGTGAGCTCGCGGGGACGGTCGTCCCGTTTCTGTCCGCGGCGGCGGGGGCGTACGGCAGTGCGGTGGTCGCGAAGGTCAGCGAGCGGGGCTCGGACGCCGCGGCGGACGCGACCGTGGGTGTCGGCCGGCGGCTGCTGGATCGGTTGCTGGCGTCGCGGCGGTCGGCGCAGGTGGGTGCCGCGGTCACGGACCTGGGTGAGAATCCGGATGACGACGCGTTCGCCGCAGCGGTTTTCGCGCAGGTGAAGCGGGCTTTGGCGGAGGACGCCGAGCTGGCCGAGGAGATCGCGGCGATAGTCGCGGCCGCGCCGGTGCGGGGTGACACGTTCACCGTCACCGTGACGAACTCGACCGGGGTGCAGGTCGGCAACAACAACGTCCAGTCCGTCCAACCGCCACCCGCGGCGCGGTGACCGGGCCGGCCGGGCCTCCCCCGCCCGGCGCCGTGACGGTCACCGGCTCGGCGAACGTGCAGGTCGGCAGCGGCAACGTGCACAACGTGATCACGCTGGCCGGGGTGCCGGCGCCGGCCACCGTGGATGCCCCGGCCGGGCTGGACAATCTCCCGCTGGCGTCGGCCGTGTTCGAGGGGCGCGACCTCGCCGTGCTGGCCGCCGTACTGGACAGCGGTGCGGGCGGGGCCGCGCTGCACGGCCTGGGCGGCGTCGGGAAGACCGAGCTGGCCGTGCACTATGCGCGACGGTTCCGGGATCGTCACAACCTGGTGTGGTGGATCACCGCGGACACCGGGACGAACGTGCAGCTCGGGCTCGCGGCGCTGACGGCCCGGTTGCAGCCGGCGTCGACGTTGACGGACGCGCAGTCGTGGGCGCTGGGCTGGTTGCAGACGCACCCCGGCTGGTTGCTGGTGCTGGACAACGTGGAGGACGTCGCCGACGTCGAGCAGCTGCTGGGGCAGGTCGCCGGTCGGGGACGGGTGGTCGTGACGACCCGGCGCAACCTGGGCACGGCCCGGTGGGCCCGGCTCGGGTTGGCACCGGTACGGCTCGGAGTGCTGGACCGGGCGGCGAGCGTGCGGCTGCTGCACCGGCTGACCGGATCGGACGACGGCGAGGGTGCGGACAGGCTGGCGGCCGCGCTGGGTGACCTGCCGCTGGCGTTGGAGCAGGCCGCGGCGTACGTCAGCCAGCACGACGGTCTCGGGTTCACCGGCTATCACCGGTTGTTGACCACCCGGTTCGGGCTGGTCGCGGCCGACCCGGGCGAGGGGAGTTCGGCGCAGCGCACGGTCGCCTCGGTCTGGCAGGCCAGCATGGCGGCGGTCGCCGGCCGATCCGCGGCGGCGGTGCGGGTGTTGCGGGTGCTGGCCTGGCTGGGCCCGGACGCACTCCCCGAGGACGTGCTGTCCCCTTTGGCGGACGACCCGGTTACGCTGGGCGATGCGCTGGCGGTGCTGGCATCGTTCAGCCTGGTCACCCGGGGCGCCGGCGAGGTGAACGTCCATCGGCTGGTGCAGGGCGTGGTCCGGGAGGAAGCAGGCGCAGATGCCGCCACGGCCATGACCCTGGCGGTGGTGGTGATGCGGGCGGCCGTACCGGAAACGCCGATGACCGATGTGGCCGGATGGCCGCGCTGGAACCAGCTGTTGCCGCACATCGACGCGCTCACCCAGCACGCCGGCCCCGGTCGCGTCACCGTCGACCTGATGGACGTCAACGATCGAGCGGCCGCGTACCGGCAGACCCAGGGCCAGGTCGCCGCCGCGATCGACCAGTTCGAGCAGGTCCTCACCGACCGGCAGCGGGTCCTCGGCGACCACCACCCGGACACCCTCACCACCAGCCACCACCTCGCCTGGGCCTACCACGCGGCCGGCCGGACACCCGAGGCGATCAACCTGTACGACAAGGCCCTCACCGGCTACCGGCAAGTACTCGGCGACCACCACCCGAACACCCTGACCGCCCGCGACAACCTCGCCGCCGCCTACCTTGCGGTGGGCCGGATAACTGAGGCCGTAGACCTGCACGGGCAGGTCCTCACCGACCGGCAACGGGTCCTCGGCGACCACCACCCCGACACTCTGACCAGCCGCGACTATCTCGCTGGCGCTTACCACGCGGCAGGCCGAGAAGCCGAGGCCATCAACCTGTACGAACAGGTCCTCGGCGACCACCACCCGGACACCCAAACCACGGCAACCGAACTACGCAGCATCCGCAACAAAGATCGCAGGCGCACCTGACTGACCCAGCCCAGGCCGGTAGCGAGCTCGGGCGGCGTCAGGACTTCGCGGACGAGGATGAGGTCGTTGACGCGTACCTGTTGCAGTTCTGGCCGGGGCCGGCCGGGCCGGACCGGATCGTCCGGCAGACCGCCGAGGCCGCGGCCTACTGGCATCGGGCGCACCCGGAGCCCGCGCGGACCGAGGCCGAGCGGGCCGAGCGGAAGCGGCGCAAGGCCGAGAAGAAGGCGCGCGCCAAGGCCGCGGCCCGGCGCGCCGAGGACCGGCTGCGGTGGGGTGACCTGGTGCCGAACGACCGGCTGCGGGAAGGCCGCCCGGCGGGCGAATCCGGCGGATCAGCTTGATGCCGAGATCGTGGTCGCGCTGGCGGAGCTGGACGACGAGACGTGTGGCGTGGTGGTGCGGTGGGCTGCCGGGCGTGCCGTTGGTGTCGCCGGGCTGAGGCGCGAGCCGTCCGCCCGGTACGCTCGGGCGGTGTTCTCACCTCGAGGCCCGTCCCTGCGTGAACTCTGCGTCCAGGCGCTCTCCTCGGTCGAGCGTGGCTACGACTCCCTGGCGCCGAAGTTCGACTACACGCCCTTCCGCACCCCGGAGAGCATTCTCGAGGCGACCGTCGCAGCGCTTTCCGAGGCCGGGCCGTTCGGTGACGGCCTGGACGTGTGCTGCGGCACCGGGGCGGGCCTGAAGGTTCTTCAGCGGCTCTGCCAGGGATCCATCACCGGCGTCGACTTCAGCACCGGGATGCTGGAGCAGGCGCGGCGCGCGGCGCCCGAGGCCGAGCTGGTGCGGGCCGATGTCCGGGCCCTGCCGTTCGCGGCCGGGTTCGATCTCGCGGTCTCGTTCGGGGCGCTCGGGCATTTCCTGCCCGCGGAGCGGCCGGCGCTTTTTGACGGGGTGTTCCGGGCGCTGCGTCCCGGTGGGCTGTTCGCGCTCGCGATCGGTGCGCCAGTGTCGCCGAGGTCGCTCTGGTATTGGGCCGAGCTCGGGTTCGACGCGGTCATGCGGGTTCGCAATGCCGTCTGGCGGCCTCCGTTTGTCATGTACTACCGCACCGCCTCGCTGCCCGCGGTGCGGCACGACCTGACGGCGGCCGGCTTCGCCGTGGAGCCGGTCGGTCTGGGCCGGCAGGGGGACGGCAGTCCGCAATGCTGGCTGCTGCTCGCCCGCAAGCCGGCCGACTCGCGCTGACGCCTGCTCATGGCGGGGCATCCGGGATCCGTTCGGGGGTCCGGTGGTCGGTCATGACCCGGGTCGAGGACCTCTCCGAACAGGAGAGCACCCGCCGGGTCGCCGAATGGGCCAAGCGGCAGAGCCCGGCGACCTGATCCCGAGGACGGCGGCCGGGCGGCCGATAGGGTGGGCCGATGACGTCGGTCAAGCAGTTCCAGGTCACCTTCGACTGCGCGGAACCTCAGCGCCTCGCCCGTTTCTGGTCCGAGGCGCTGGGCTACGTCAGGCCGGACGGCTCCGCCGACGACGACTCGTGGTCCGCCTGTGTTGATCCCACGGGGGCGGGTCCGCGGCTGTTCTTCCAGCGGGTCCCCGAGGGCAAGGTCGTCAAGAACCGGCTGCACCTCGACGTGCGGGTCGGCACCGGGCTGGTGGGCGAGGAGCGGCTGGCCGCGCTCGAGGCCGAGTGCGCGCGGCTGGTGCCGCTCGGTGCGGCCCGCGTACGGCTGCTGCCGGCCGACGAGGAGAACGAGTCCTGCCTGGTGATGCAGGACATCGAGGGCAACGAGTTCTGTCTCGACTGAACGGTGGGCTCAGCGGCGGCCCGCGGCCAGGGCGACGAGATACTGGCCGCCGCCCGCGTCGACGCTCGCGGTCACCGGCAGGCCGGGCACCAGCCGGGAGAAGCGGTCGACCAGCCAGTCCGCCGCCTGCTGGGCGTCCTTCTTGCTCGGGCAGCGGGCGACCAGCTCGCGGCCGCCCTTGCGTTCGAGGCGGTCGGCGACGGCGATCAACGGCGCCGGCTCCACCACGTGCAGGCGGTCCGGCCAGGCGATGACCACCTTGACCGCGCCCTTGCGGGTGTTGCAGGCGCGGTGCGCGAGCCGCTCGGTGACCTTGGCCTTGCGGTCGGCGGTGCGGCTGTCGACGCTCGGGCCCCGCGGATCGTTCACCGACATGCCGGCGTCGACCGGCTCGTCGCACACCCAGCATCGCCAGCCGTCACGCTTCGCCACGTCCTCAAGGAGACTCATCCGAGCAAACTAGCCTCTCGGCTCCCTCGGGCCACGGCAGCCCGCCGTCGTAAACCCCTGCGGGTTTCCGGCGCCCGTACAGCCGCGGTTCGGGATATCCTTCCTGCATATGGCTACCTATCGCAGCGCCGCAACGCTCTCGTCCGCCGACGGCACCCGGACCCCCGGCACCGCCGCGCTCTTCGCCGAGCCCGCCCGTAAGGGTGGAAACCCGCCCTGGGCAGGCGACTTCCGGCCCTCGAACGACGCCGGTTACGGCCCCAAGAACGCAGTCGGGAAGACCTTCACGTTGGAGCTGCCGAACGGCAACACCGGCAAGGTCGTGGTCCAGAGCCTCAAGACCGGCAAGGGCGGCGTCACGCTGGCGTTGATGGGCGAGGACGCGCCCCCCTTCTGATCCCGGATCTGAGCCGCACCGGGCGTGCACTCACCACGCCCGGCCGGGCATGGTGAGTGCACCGCCCCGTACCCCCCGTTCAGCCGCCGTGCTCGTGCGGTGCGCCGATCGTGTAGAGCAGCAACGCCATCGTGGCCAGGGTGTGGACAGCGATGGTCAGGCGTCGCCAGCCGACCTTCTGCGTCATCTGTCAGCTACCCTCGGTCATCGGTGCGCCGACCGAGTAGAGCAGGGTCGCCAGCGCCGCCAGCGTGAAGATCGCCAGGACGAGGCGCTGCCGGTTCAGTGTGCGGATCATGATTCACCTCCTGAGTGATGGTGGTTTCCGGTGCGGGACCGCTCCGCCGGCGCCGGCGCATCGTGAGCACAACAAACGCGCACGCGCCGCCGCCGATCAGGATGTCGCCGGGGCTGATGACCGCGCGGAGTGGCTTGATCGCGATGGTGTCGCCGAGCACGGCGAGCCGGGTGCCCGCGTCCGCCGGCTCGTTCTTCGGCGTCACGACCCCCGCGGGCAGCCCGGCCTGGGCGGCCGCCGCGGGCTCGTAGGGCATCCGGCCGTTCAGCGCGATCGCCAGCCCGTTGAGCGACGCGCCGAGCACGATCACGCCGGCGGCGGCCCGGATCGTCGCCGGCCACCCCGGCAGGCCGACCGCCAGCCAGGCCAGCACGATCAAAAAGATCAACCCCAGCATCGGTACGCCGAGAGTCCGCTCGACGAAGTGCCGCACTCCGCCGATCGAGAGCTGCGCGAACTGCACGCCCGCGGCGAGCCAGACCAGCCACAGCGCCCTGACCTCGATGGTGCGGAATCCGGCGAGCCGTCCACCCAGGACATAGCCCAGGGCGACACCGGCGACCGGCGGCGCGAGCAGCAGAAGCAAAGATCTGATCGGCACCGCGGGCCTCCTCTCGTCGAGTGCCCGGTCAGTTCACCCGATCGTCCGGTGTGGCCGGTGGGATCCCGACAAACTCCGGACCGCGCGGGTAACACCGCTGATGGGTGCGGGCTCACCGGATCGGCGCGCCGGACGACACCGGCTACGGTGAGCCCGTGGGTGTTTCGCGAGACACGAGCCCGGTGGCCGCGTTCTGCGCCGAGCTGCGGCGGCGGTGGCAGGCCTCCGGGCGGGATCTGCAGAGCGTTGCGCGCGACGTACGGATCAGCAGGACGCAGCTCTACGCGATTCTCAACGGCGAGATCAAGCGCCCGCCGGACTTCGACGCCCTGGTGCGGCCGCTGGTCCGGGCGTGCGGCGGCACCGACGCGGAGGTCGCGGACTGGCGGCGCCGCCACGAGATCCTGGTCGGCGTCCACGCGGAGACGCGCCGCCAGCCGGTTACCCGGGCGCCCGCGCCGGCGCAGCTGCCGCTGGAGGTCGAGGGTTTTGCCGGCCGCACG
This sequence comes from Actinoplanes sp. NPDC049599, assembly GCF_044465625.1. Taxonomy (NCBI): domain Bacteria; kingdom Bacillati; phylum Actinomycetota; class Actinomycetes; order Micromonosporales; family Micromonosporaceae; genus Actinoplanes; species Actinoplanes sp. NPDC049599. The sequence continues at coordinate 197,058 of NZ_JBITLX010000014.1, read as the reverse complement.
GCCGCGCTCGCCGCGCTGGACGCCGCCACGGCGCGGGTGGTGACGCTGACCGGGACGGCCGGCATCGGCAAGACCGCGGTGGTGGTGCACTGGGCGCACGGCGCCGCCAAGGAGTTCCCCGACGGTCAGCTCTACGTCAACCTGCGCGGCTTCGACCGCGAGGACGAGGTTGTCGACCCCGCGGACGCGATCCGCGGCTTCCTGGACGCGCTCGGCGTCGAGCCGCAGCACATGCCGGCCGGTCGGGACGGGCAGGCGACGCTGTACCGCAGCATGTCGGCCGAGCTCCGGCTGCTGGTGATCCTGGACAACGCGCGCGACGCCGACCAGGTGCGCCCGTTGCTGGCCGGCGGGCCGGCCGTCCGTACCGTCGTCACCAGCCGCAATCGGCTGACCGCCCTGGTCGCCGAGGTGGGCGCGCAACCGCTGGTGCTGGAGCTGCCGGACGCGGCGGAGGCCGCCGGGCTGCTGCACCGCCGCGGTGCCGCAGCCGCGGCGGACGACCCCGCCATCGCGGCGATCGTGGCGGCGTGCGGGCGGCATCCGCTCGCGCTCGCGCTGGTCGCGGCGCGGATCCGGCAGACCGGCTTCCCGCTCGCGACGGTGGCCGCCGAGCTCCGGCACCCGGGGTCGGCCACCCTGGACGGTGTATGGCCGGTGTTCTCCTGGTCCTACCGCGCGCTGAGCCCCGCGGCCGCGCGACTGTTCCGTCTGCTGGGCCTCACGGCCGGCGCCGACATCGGCATCGACGCGGTGGCCGCGCTGGCCGGGGCGCACGGCCAGGAGGTACGCCGGACGCTGCGCGAGCTCGCCGATGCCAGCCTGCTCACCGAGCACGCCCCCGGCCGCTACCAGCTGCACGGGCTGCTGCGGGTCTACGCCGCCGAGCTCGCGCACCGCAGCGACACCGACCAGGACCGCCGGGCCGCGCTCACCCGGCTGCTCGACCACTACACGCACACCGCGCACCAGGCGGACCGGGTGCTGAACCCGACCCGCGCGCCGATCCCGCTGGGGCTGAGCGGCACCGCCCCGCGGGAGCCGCTCGACGCCCGGGCCGCACTGGCGTGGCTGGGCACCGAACGGGCGGTGCTGCTGGCCGCCCTGCGTCAGGCCCGGGAGGCCGGGCTGGACCGGCACGCCTGGCAGCTCGGCTGGGCGCTGGACTCGTTCCTGTACGAGCACAAGCACTGGCACGACGAGGGCGTGGCGTGGGCGGTGGCGCTGCGAGCCGCCACGGCGCTGATGGACGGCCCGGCGGTGGCACACGCGCACCGCTTCCTGGGCGTCGTCGCCGGCCGGCTCGACCGTTTCGGCGAGGCCCACGACCACATGCGCCGGGCGGTCGAGACGTGCCGCGAGGCGGGCGACCGCCCCGGCGAGGCGGAGACCGAGTACGTGCTGTCGTACGTGTGCTGGCTCCAGGGCGACCATGACCGCGCCCTGCGCCACGCCCAGCGCTCGCTGGCGCTGTGGGCGGAGCTCGGCCACCCCGGCTGGGAGGGCAAGGCGAGCAACGCCGTCGGCTGGTACCACGCCCAGCTCGGCGCCCCCCACGAAGCCCTGCCCCACCATGAGCGCGCGGTCGCGCTGCAGCACCGGGCCGGCGACCGGGCGAACGAGGCCGTCGCCCACGACACCCTGGGCCGCGCCCAGCACGACCTGGGCTACTACGAGGCGGCGGCCGACCACTACGACCAGGGCCTGCGGCTGGCGCGGGCGCTGGCCGACCCGATCCTGGAAGCCCAGCTCACCGATCACCTGGGGGACACCCACCAGGTGATCGGCGACCACACCACGGCCCGGGAACGGTGGGAGGAGGCGTACAAGATCCTCGTGGACGCCAACCACCCCCAGGCCGGCGACGTCGCCCGCAAGCTGCAGCAGGGCTGGACACCGCCCGACTAGCCGACGGTCAGGTGCCCGGCACGTCCCACCGGAGGGTGTGGCTGGCATGAATGCGGGAGCACCGCGGGCGGCACGATCCGTAGCGTCGGAGGTCACGAAAGGGGACCGTCCGTGACCGACGTCCGCACCCACCAGCCCTCCTCCTCGTCCTCCCGCCGCTTCCGCCGCTCCGTGTTCCTGGTGGCGGTATTCGCTCTGCTGGGCGCCTTCTTCTCGGCCGCACCCGCCCACGCCGCCGGCCCCGCGGCCAAGCTCCGGATCCAGAACGCGTTCAGCAAGCTCTGCCTCGCCCCCGCCGGCGGCGACCCCTCGCTCAACGTGCAGATCGTCCAGTTCACCTGCGACGGCTTCACGACCCGGTCCTGGGAGATCCTCGACAGCCCCGGCGGCCAGGGCGTCTACTACGTCAAGAACCTGGCCACCCGGCTGTGCCTGTCGCCCGCGGGCGGCAGCACGGGGCGCAACGTGGTCGTCGTGCAGTACACCTGCGACCAGGACCAGTCCCGCTACTGGACGTTCGTGCAGGTCGGGCGCGGCCTCGGGATCAAGAACGCCAAGAGCGGGCTCTGCCTGTCCCCGGCCGGCGGCAGCACCGACCTGAACGCGGCCGTCGTCCAGTTCACCTGCGACAACGACCCGGCGCGGGAGTGGACCGATTTCGGCGCGTACCAGATCCCCAACGGCAACAGCGGCGAGTTGTGCCTGACCGTTGCCGGTGGCAGCACCGTCCCCAACACCGTCGCCGTGCAGTACTACTGCGACCGCAACTCGGCCCGGCTGTGGGATCTCAGATACGTCAGCTACCCCTCCGCCGACCGGTACATCCGGAACGTCAAGAGTGACCAGTGCCTGTCGCCGGCCGGCGGCGCCACCGGACCCAACACGGTGGTCGTCCAGTACTACTGCGACAACGACCCGGCGCGGGTGTGGCGGCTGCTGCCGGACGGCGCCGACCACTTCAAGATCATGAACGTCAAGAGCGGGCTCTGCCTGTCACCCGCGGGTGGCAGCACCACGATCAACGCGGCCATGGTCCTGTACTACTGCGACGCCGACGCGTCCCGGCTGTGGCGGACCAACCTGGTGTGACCGGCGCCGGTCGCGGTGGGCGGGGCAGCCACGGCCGCCCCGCCCACGAGCGGTCACTTCGCCGGCGTCAGCGGCGAATCCGGGTTCAGCGTGGCGACCGGCGGGCGCTGTTTGCCGGTCGGGGTGGCCAGGGTGGTGGTCTCCCCCGGCGGCGGCAGCGGCTCGGTGAACGGCTGGGCGGCGTCGGTGCAGACCGTGCCCTTGGCCGGCGGGTTACCGGTCAGCAGGTAGTTGTCGATCGCGGTGGTGGCGCACACGCCCGAGCCGTACGCGGTGTGGCCCCAGTTGTTGCTGGACAGCAGCCGCGAGTTCGGCAGCAGCCGGCTCGAGGTGACCGCACCCTGGTAGTTCGTCGCCGGGTCCCAGAAGTTGCCGACGACCAGCACCGGGGCGGCGGTCCGCCGGGTGAACGGCCCGCGGTAGGCGTCCTCGTCCTGCACGGTCCAGGTCTTGTGCGCACACTGGCTGTCGATCCAGCCCCAGATCCGGCCGAAGTACGGCGCCTGCTGGTCGCGGCGGGCGGTGGCCGCCGGCCACGAGGCGGCGTCCGCCGGGTGCCGGCCGTCGGTGCAGATGACCGCGCTGGTCGCCTCGAAGCCGTTGTCGTACGGGAAGTCGTACCCGCGCTTGGTCGCCCGGGCCGCCCGGGCCCGCTCGGTCAGCGCGGCGGTCGAGCCCTCCCGCAGCGCCGCCCAGACCTCCGCGGAGATCGCGGTGACCGCCTCGCCCGCGTCGGTGCCGTAAAGCGAGCCGAGGATCGCACTGACGAAGATTGCATAGGTGACGGTAAATGTGCCGCCCTCGCCGTCGGGCAGCTGGAGCGGCTTGGCACGCAGCTCGCGGGCGATGGTCTCGAAGTTGGCGACCGGGTCACCGTCGGCGAAGACGCAGTACTTCTCGCCGGCCCGGTCGCAGCGCTTCAGGATCTCGATCAGCGCCCGGTACGCGCCGTCGGACGAGCGCAGCCGCTCGTCGAGGATCTGCCGGGTGCTGCCGACCCAGGCGGTCGGGGCGAGCACGCCGTCCACGGTCAGCGCCCGGAACCGGTCCGGGAACATGTTCGCGTAGTACTGGCCCAGCGCGCTGCCGTAGCTGAAGCCCAGGTAGTTCAGCTTCCGGTCACCCACGGCGCGGCGCATGACGTCCATGTCGCGGGCCACCTCGGCGGTGGACATCGCACCGGACAGCGGCTTGCCGGTGGTGGAGCAGGCCTTGCCGAACAGCTTCGACCCGGTCACGTACCGCTGCTCCTCGGTCCGGGTGACCGGGAACGGCACGTTGAGCAGGTCGAACACGGCGGTCTGGTCCTTGACCGACTTGAAGCAGCGGACGTTGGCGCTGGCGCCGATGCCGCGCGGGTCGACGCCCACGATGTCGAAGCGCTGGAGCAGCGAGTCGCTGAGGAAGTACGGCGCAAAGCGGGCGAACTCGGTCGCCGAGCCGCCCGGGCCGCCGGGGTTGAGGAACAGGCTGCCGATCTTGTGCTGCTGGTCCTTGGCCTTGATCCGCAGGATGGCGATCTCGGTGGTGGCGCCCTTCGGCTGGTCGTAGTCCAGCGGCAGCCGGGTGGTCGCACACTCGGCGATCTCGTAACACTTGTACCAGCCGAGCTTGGGGGTGGGCACCTTGTCGACCCGGCGGCTCTCGGTGGCGCTGGTGCGATCGGCGCCGGCCGGTGCGGCCGAACCAGGCGCGGCGGCCACGGCGGCCAGGACGACGCCGGCCAGCGCGGCGGTCAGTAGTCGGTGCGTCTTCAGTGGCATACGGACGACCCTTCTGACGATGGGTCGCGGCCTCGGTGCCGCGACCCCCGGCATAGTAAGAAGTCGATGCCACGCTCAGTGATCATCAAGTCGCCCGCGGGCGGCCGGCAGGTCAAGACATCGTTCGATGTCTATTGGCCGATTGTCCACCGCAGGACGCTGTAGTTGGCTGGGGCACGACGATTCATGCCGCGCCCATCCCTCACACGGGAAGGAATCGGGGCGCAGCACGCACGAATTCGCGCCATCTGCGGTGTGTACACCGAGCAGATCGGGGGAAACGCACACTGCACACGAAACGGTGGGCGGCGCGAAGCCCGACGCCCCCTACCGGTACGCCGACCTGGGCCGAGTGCGCCGCGAACTCGGGCCAGGCGTCGCCGGACGCCGGCTGGATCAAGAACCGGTGCTCCTGATCGGCACTCGCCGGGGCGGTCCGCCGCGCAGTACGACGGTGATCAGGCGGCGCCGTCGGCCCAGAACTGGGCCAGCGCGCACGCCGGCGCGCCAGGCCAGCCCGCACCCGGTAGTGGCCGGCGCCGCCGGTCTCGAAGACATCCGGGAGGTTGCCCGCGGTGATCTGGTGCACGCTCAGCACGCCGGACGGCAGCCAGAGCCGCACGATCTCGCCGCCCGGCCAGAGCGTGTCGTCAAGGTCAGCCGGGCCCGGTAGATGCCCGCGGCAGACTGCAGCAGCACGCTCGACGTGCCGGCGCCCAGCCAGGGGTGGCCGGCCTCGCGCGGCGCCGGCGGGGTCTCGTCGACATCGCTGTCGTGCACCTCGACCAGCCGATAGGCGACCCTGACATCAACGTCCACGCGGGACGACAACAGAGACAACGCTCCCACCCCTCGCCGGACTGCAACGGTCTGCGCCGGCGCCGCTGAGCGGATCCGCAGAATAGTCGGTCGCCGCGCCACTGCCCGCGCGGCATCTGCGCCGGAAAGGATTCTGATCATTCCGCCGGAGGCGCCGGTGCCGCAATTCGGCGCTGCGCGTCATGATGACGTGACTCAATGGCCGCGCCGGCCGTGGGTGTTGATTTGCAGATGTCGGCGGAGGGCCGCCGGCCCGGCGGGACGGTCCGGGCCGGCGGTGGCCGCTCAGTGCTTCTTGATCCAGGCCTGCTGGTGGTTGTTGGTCTTGCTGCTGCACTTGGCGTTCTCGCCGTTGAGCAGCGTGGCCGTGACGATGTCCACGTTGACCTGGCAGACCTGCGCCGCCTGCAGCACCGACACGTTCTGCAGCAGGTAGTACGAGTTACCCGAGGCGATATCGGTGACCGTGACGTCGACGTTGCCGATCTCGATGCCACCGCCGGCCTGGGCGGGAACGGCGAAGGCCAGCACCGCGGCGGCTCCGGCCGCGACGGACGCGAGGACAGATCGAAGGCGCATGAAATTCCTTTCTGAACGGCGGGCACGGTGCCCGCCCGGCCGCCAATATGTCCAAAAGATGGTTTTCGGGGAAGTGGCAACGCCGTGTCGCAAAAAGATCTGCGCGCAAGTGACCCGACCGGGCGATACGATGCATCTCGCATGCCATTTTTCGCGCCGCACCGTGATGCATTCAGCGCGCCATTCCGGGCGACGCGCCGCCGTCGGTCGAGCAAGGAACCGCCGAGATGATTCAGGGCGGTCCCGGCCTCGGCGAGCGATGGGCAGTCGCTTGAGGAGCATCCGGCCGGCCAGCGCGGCGGCGAGTTCCGGCAGCACGCGATGCACGTCCGGCTCGCGGTTTTCCGCCAGCCGGCCGTGCACCGCTTGGTCGTGAGCCGGGTCAGCTCACCTCGCTGCGGGAGGGGCGTGGGCGGCCGTGGCAGCCAGGGCCTTCGCCAGCGAGAGCAGCGCCCATCCGATGAGGGCGGTGAGCAGCCCGAGCCCCATCGCCATCGCCGAGACGCCGAACGACAGCACGGAGGTGAACAGCGACGCCCGCAGGAACGACGCGTTCATCATGGTGGCCCGGACCGGGTCCTCCCGGCCGAGTTCGGCGTACGTCTTGCCGCCGCTCAGCTTCCGCGCGTGGTGGTCGATGATGTCCGCCTGCGAGTAGGCCGTCAACGGGCCGTCGACCTTCTCCCCCGCGAACCACTTGGCGTCCTCGGCCACGGTGATGTTCTCCTCGGCCAGCTTGCTGCTGACCATCCCCCAGGTCACCGCGCCGGCGACCAGCATGAGCGCGCCGGCGGCCAGCATGATGAGCGCGAACAGCCGGGTGGTCCGGCCTGCCCGGTTCGTCGCGGCCGGGGGTTGTCCGGTTTCGTGTGCCATTGAGAGCCTCCTATGTGATCGGCGCGGGTTCCCACGCGCCGGTTGATCACATCCTGGCAAGAAAACGGACAACCCGGGCGCGGTTCAGGCGGGACAGGTACGCCGGTACGGGAACTCGGGAACGTAGCGGGCCCACTCGCCGGCGTTGAGGCCGCGATCGGTGATGGCGCAGGCGTGGCCGGCCGGGTCGGCGCGCAGCTTGTTCAGCTTCGTGGAGCTCCACAGCGTCACGGTCGCGCTTTCGGTGCCCGCCTGCGCGGCGATCGCCAAGGTGTGCCCGTCGCCCCGGAACAGCACCTGGCGCGCCATGCCGCCGAGGCCGTGCAGCGAGAGCAGCCGGAACGGCGCGGTCGGGTTGGCGGTGTCCCACAGGAACGCGGCGTAGTCCGGGTCCGCGGTCACCAGGGTGCGGCCGTCCGGGCTGAACGCCACGGCCTGCACCCCGCCGGCGTGGCCGGTCAGCGTGGCGAGCCGGTGCGGTTGGGACCGGTCGGTGATGTCCCACAGCATCGCCGTGGAGTCGGCGCTGCCGGTCGCCACGGTGTGCCCGTCCGGGCTGAAGGCCACCGCGGAGATGGCGCCGGTGTGGCCGGCCAACGAGCCGAGCCGGACGGGTGCGCGGCGGTCGGCCACGTTCCACAGCGTCACCACCCGGTCGGCTCCGCCGCCGATGGCCAGGGTGCGCCCGTCCGGGCCGAAGGCCAGCACCGCGGCGAAGGCGACGCCACCGCCCAGCCTGGCCAGCAGGGTGGGACGGGTCCGGGTGGTCAGGTCCCACAGCATCACGGTCGTGGGGTCGACGACGGCGAGGGTGCGCCCGTCCGGGCTGAACGCCATCGCGGTGCGCCCGGTCGCCGGCCCGGTCAGGGTGGTGAGCGTCGTCGACCGGTTCGGGCGGGCCACCTCCGCCACGGTCAGCCGGCCGTCCTGCTGCCCGACGGCCGCCACCATCCGGCCGTCCGGGCTGAACGCCACCGACCTGGTGCCTCCGTTGTGGATGGTCAGGTCGGCGCCCCGGACCGGGCGGGCGGGGTCGGCCAGCTTCCAGGACCTCGCCGTGCCGTCGCGGCCGGCGGTGACCAGCGAGCCCCCACCCGGGCCGAAGGCGGTCGCCTCGACCTGCCCGCCCGGGACGTCGAGGGCGGCCAGGGAGTCCGGGGCGCCGCGCGGCTTGGCGTACCACAGGGTCGCCGTGCCGGTGCTGTCGACGGTGGCCAGCGTCTCCGCCTCCGGGTCGAAGGACACCGACTTGATCGCACCGTGTGCCCGCACAGTGGTGACCGGCCTGGGCCCCTCGGCGAGGGTCATGTCCCAGACCTTCGCCGTCCCGTTCGCGTCACCGGCCGCCAGGTAATGCCCGTCCGCGCTGTACGAGACCGCAAGGACGTTGCCCTCCAGGCCGTTCAGCGAACCGTACGGCAGGTATTCCCACTCCTCCGGGGGCATGGGCGGCGGCACAGGCGGGTCGTCGTCGTCCAGCATGGCCCGGACGGTGGGCTCGCGCGGCAGGTCGAAGAGGTTCACGCCGCCGCTGCCGCCCCCGACGGCCAGGGTCGACCCGCTCGGATCGAACGCCAGCGAGAGCACGCTGAAGCTGAACAGGCTGCGCACGGTGATCGGGTCTTCCCGGTCGGTCACGTCCCAGACGGGGATGAACCGGGTCTTGTTCGAGATCAGCGTGCGCCCGTCCTGGCTGAACGCGACGTCCTCCACCACGCCTTCAGCCCAGTCGTCCATCTCGGCCAGGTAGACGGGCCGGGCCGGGTCGGCCATGTCCCACATCGTCGTGACCCCCCAGGTGTCACCTGTCGCCAGCGTGTCACCGTCACCGCTGAACGCCATCGAGTAGACGTGGTTGTCGCCCGGCAGCGTGCCGAGCCGGACCGGGCGGGACCGCTTGGCCACGTTCCACAACGCGACCTTGCGCCCCACGCCGATCACGGCCAGGGTCCGCCCGTCCGGGCTGAGCGTCAGGGCGGCGCTGGGCTCGCCCGGGTCGGGGAGCGCGACGATCCGCACCGGCGCGGACGGCTCCGACACGTTCCACAGCGACACCTTGCCGTCGGTGCCGCGGGTCACCAGCACGCCGTCGGGCCCGTACACCGCAGACTTCACCTCGCCGAGCGTGCCGGCGTAGCTGGTCGACGTGACGACGCTGGTGACCTGGCTGCGGGTCTCGGCGTCGGGCAGCAGTGACTGGGCGGCAGCGCCCAGCCTCAGGGCCGTCCCGGGGTCGTCGCCGACGGTCGCCCTGGCCTGGTTGACCAGCCGCCGGCTGACCGCGACCCGCTGCTGGTGGTCCGCCTTGGCCTGCTGCTTCCGGGCTTCCTCGGCCGCTTCCTCGGCCACCCGCTGCTGCTCGGCGGCGATCCTCGCCAGCCGCTGCGCTTCCTCCTCCAGCCGCTGCGCCCGCTTGGACGCCTCCGCCGCCAGCTGCTGCTGCTCCCGGGTGCGGGTCGCGGCCTGGTCGGCGAGCTGCTGCTGGCGCCGGGCCTCCGCCGCCGCCCGGTCGGCCAGCGCCTGCTGCTCCTGCGCCAGCCGCTCGGAGCGCTCCGCTTCTTCCGCCGCTTCCGACGCCCGGGCCTTCTGCTCCCGCGCCAGGCTCTGCTGCTGCTGCGCCAGCTCCTGCTGCCGGTTCGCCTCCTGCGCGGAACGCTCGGCGCTGCCGCGCTGCTCCTGCGCCACCTGCTGCTGCCGCAGGGCCTCCGCCGCCGCGGCCCGTGCCCGGTCCGCGTTGCGCACGGCCGACACGCTGGTCAGCGCCGCCAGCAGGGTCAACACCATCAGCGTGGCCACCGCCCCCGACCGCAGCCGCCGCGCCCGCCGGTGCTGCCGGACGTCCTCACCCTCCAGTTCGTCCTTGCTCACCCCGTGCATCGGGGCCGCCAGCTGGGCGATCGCATCCCGGAACCGGGAGTGCTGGAGGCTGAGGTGCTCGCTGCCGCGCGCCCACCGCAGGTCCAGGAAGAGCGGCTCCTCGGCGAACACCCCCCGCAGCGCCGCGGGCACCGCGGTCGACTCCGCGGTGAAGTCGCGGCTCTCCTGATCCCAGGCCCACTCGCCGTCGGTCACCACGGGCAGGATCTGGTTCGCCGACTTCGTGGCGATCCAGTGCTCGACCTCCCGGTTCACCCACTGTGACTGCGCGGCCTCGGGCGAGGCGAGCAGCACGAAGTAGTCCGAACCGTCCAACGCGGTCTGGATGGAGGACCACAGCGCCGGGGTCACCGACAGTCCGGTCTGGTCGCGGAAGATCCACAGGGCACGCCGGCGGTGCCAGGGCTTGGCCAGCTTGTGCAGACCACGCTGCACGGCGGGCGCGAGACGCCCGTCCGCAGCATGGCTGTACGAAATAAACCCATTGAAGGTCATGGCAGGTCCCCCGACGTCGGCACGTGCAGCGACGACAGATTGTGCACGCCACCGCCCCCATGGGGAAAGCTGGAGACCGTATCGTCATCTTGCTGCTCCAGCGTGACGAGCCTTGGTACGGAGGTCGATGTGCGATTCGGTGTGACCGGTCATCGAATTCTCCCGCCGAGCATCGTTGACCGGGCCGTGGCGCACTGGAACCGGGTTCTCCCCGCGGGCGCCCAGCTTTATGGGGTCTCGAACCTTGCCGACGGCGCCGACCAGCTTTTCGCCGCCCACGTGCTGGCGGCCGGTGGGACGCTCGAGGTGGTGTTGCCGTGCGAGGGGTATGCGGGTTCGCTGTTCGCCGATGACAGCCGGGAGCGGTTCGAGGACCTTCGGCGGGCGGCGGCGATCGTCACCACCATGCCCTTCCCGGAGCCCAGCGAGCAGGCTTTCCTGGCCGCCGGTCAGGCTCTGGTCGATCGGTGCGATCACTTGTTCGCCGTCTGGGACGGGCGGCCGGCTCGGGGGGTGGGCGGGACCGCCGACGTCGTCACCTACGCCCGGGACCGTGGCCGTCCTGTCACGGTGTTGTGGGTCGACGGTGTGCTTCGGGCTTGAGTTCGGCCGGGGTTCGGTGGTTGCGCCGGACGGTGGTGGCCGAGTTTTCGGCGTGGGTTTCTAGCCGCCTGGTGCGGGTGTGGGGATGCCGAGGTTCGGCGCGGCGGGGACTGTGAGCTCGGCGAAGAGGCGCTGAGCGAGTTCCCGGTGCAGGCCGCCGTCGTCGGTGCCGCCGTAGGTGGCGGCGATGCCGTCGTGGGCGCGTGCTTGTTCGTATCGGTCGCCGATCTCGCGGGCCAGGGTCAGCGCCTGGTCGTGCTGGGTTCGGGCCTCCGCTTTGTCGCCGGCTGCGCGTAGCACCTGGCCGAGGTCGTTGAGCGCCTCGGCTTCGCTGGCCCGGTCGCCGATTCGCCGGTGCAGCACCAGGGCGAGCCGCAGGTGATCGGCCGCCTCGGTGAGGCGGCCGACGCGGGCGTACACCGCGGCGAGGTCGGTCCGCACGTACGCCTCCGCGGTGCGGTCGCCGGCCAGCTGGACCGCCGCGAGGCTCTGTTCGAGCTGGACGCCGGCCCGGTCCAGTTGCGCCGGCTGGTAGGACAGCCGGGCGAGCAGCGAGAGCGCGTACGCCTCGCTGAACCGGTCGCCGAGCCGAGTGGAGAGCGCCAGGGCCGACCGGAGCCGGTCGGTCGCCTGCGCCTCGTCGCCCAGCCGGGCGTCGACCAGGGCGAGCCGGACCAGGGCGTCGGCCTGCCCGGCCTCGTCGCCCAGCCGCTGGTAGCGGGTCCCGGCCCGCCGGTAGTGGTCGGCCGCCTGCCGGTAGTCGCCCAGCCGCCAGTGCACGCTGCCCAGGTTACGGAGCGCCACCGCCTCGGCCGCCTGCGCGCCGAGGTCGGCGTAGAGGACCAGGGCCTGCCGGTAGGTCTCGGCGGCCTCGCCGAGGCGGCCCTGCCGCCGGTGCAGCCGGCCCAGATCGGACAGTGCCCGGGCCTGCGCGTCCCGGTCGCCGAGGGCTCGGGCCGCCGCCACCGCGGACGTGGTGACGGTGACCGCCTCGGCGACCGGCCCGCCGGCGTCGAGATAGCGGAACAGCGTGCCCGCGAGGTCGACGGCGTGCCGGTACCAGCCGTGGGCCGCCGCGTAGGTGCAGGCGGCGGCCAGGTTGGGCCGCTCCGCCTCGATCCAGTTCCGGGCCGCGTCCGGGTCGCCGGCGGCCGGCGTCTCCTCCGGGTAGAGCGTGGTCATCGCCGCGACGGAACCGGCCAGGTAGTGATCAAAGACGGCGGTCAGCGCGGTGCGCCGGTCCGGCCCGGAATCGTGCACGGTCGCGAGCTCCGCGGCGTACGCCCGCAGCAGGTCGTGCATCCCGTACCGGCCGCCGCGGCCGACGTGGATCAGGCTGGCCCGGACCAGCACGCCGAGCAGCCGCCGGGCCTCGCCGGCGTCGGTGCCGGTCAGCGCGGCCGCGGCCTCGACGTGCACGCTGTCGCCCGGGTGCAGGCCGAGCAGCCGGAACGCCCGGGCCGCGTCGGGGGGCAGGTTCTGGTACGACCACGAGAAGACGGCACGGACCGCGGCGCGCGGATCCCCGCCCGCGTCGAGCAGGTCCAGCCGCAGCCGGTGGTCGCCCAGCTCGGCGACCAGCTCGGCGAGCGAGACGTCGGTCCGCGCGGCGGCCAGCTCGGCGGCGATCCGCAGCGCCAGCGGCAGCCGGGCGCACGCCGCGGCCAGGTCGGCGGCGACCGACGGCTCGCGGTCCACCCGGGCGCCGATCAGCCGGCGCAACAGGGCCACCGCGTCCGCCGGCGGCAGCAGATCCAGGTTGACCCGCTCGGCGCCGTGCACCGCCACCATGCCGGGCAACGAGTCCCGGCTGGTGACCAGCACCAGGCACGAGCCGCTGCCGGGCAGCAGCGGCCGGACCTGCTCCACCGAGGACGCGTTGTCCAGCAGCACCAGCATCCGGCGGGCGGTCAGCTCGGAGCGGTACCGGCCGGCGCGCTCCTCGACGCCGATCGGCAGCTCCGGGCCCCGGACGCCGAGCGCGGTCAGGAAACCGGCCAGCGCGTCGGCCACCGCCACGGGCTGTTCGGCGTCGTAGCCGCGCAGGTTCACGTACAGCTGGCCGTCGGGGAACGCCTCGCGGACGCGGTGCGCCCAGCGGACCGCCAGGGCGGACTTGCCCACTCCGGCCGTACCGGAAAGCAGCGCGACCGTCAGCGGTGGCTCGTCACCCTCCGGCGGCGCCAGCAGGCGATCCAGCGCGGCGAGTTCCCCGCTACGGCCGGTGAAGGCGCGCACGTCCGCCGGCAGCTGTGCCGGCACCGTCACGGGCGCCGGGGGCTGCGCACCCGTGGCCCGGGCCTCGGTGACCGGGGCGGCCAGGGCCGGGTCGGCGGCGAGGATCCGCTCGTGCAGCCGGCGCAGCGCGGCGCCGGGATCGCTGCCGAGCTCGTCGGCGAGGCAGCGGCGGATCCGCCGGTACTGCTCGTCGGCGTCCGCCTGGCGGCCGCACCGGTAGAGGGCGAGCATCGCCTGCTCGGCCAGCCGTTCGTCGAGCGGGTGCTCGGCCACGGCGGCGGACAGCGCGGGCAGCAGCTCGCCGTGCCGGCCCAGCCGGAGCAGCACGTCGTGGTGGTCCAGCTCGGCGGCGAACCGCTCGCTGAGCAGCAGGCGCCGCGTCGCGGCCAGCCACGGGGTGTCCAGGCCGGCGAACGGCTCACCGCGCCACAGGCCGAGGGCCTGCGTGATCAGGTCGGAGGCAGCCCGGTCCGACTCCGACGCGCGGGCCTGGGTGACCAGCCGGCGGAACCGGTGGAGGTCCACCGTCTGCGGGTCGACGGTCAGCACGTAGCCGCTGGGCTGCCGCTCGATCCCCACCTCGGCGGCGTCCGCGACGGCCTGCCGCAGCCGGGACAGGTAGCTGTACAGCGCGCCGGCAGCCCGCTGCGGCGGGTCCTCGCCCCAGACCCGGTCGATGAGCTGATCAACCGTGACCGGCCGGCCGGCCTCGACGAGCAGCACCCCCAGCACGCAACGCTGCCGAGCATGCCCGAGGACGACCGACCGGCCGTCGATCCGGGCCTCCACCGCACCGAGCACCCCGAACTCCGCCGTCAACAGACCTCAGCACACCCTTCGTCCCGGCGTTCCCACCAGGAGATTCAAGATATCTACAAGGAACACGTCCAGTCTCCCATGCTTCGTACAAGGTGCGACGACGACCATTGATCCCGTTGCAGGGAACAGGTCGCCCTCGCCCGGTTACGCACAGCGTGTACGGGGGAATCGGGACGTGAAGGCCAGACCAAGAGCGACGGGCGACCTGCCCTGTGACAAAAGCCAGCATCGTGGCGGCCACCGGCGCGGTGCCGACGGCGGACGCCAGCACCAGCAGGGAGCCGCGCGGGCTGGCGCCCGGCACTTCGTCGAGGGCAAGGCGGGGAATCACGGCGGCGGCACAGCCGGCCGGCTTCCCGCGCTCCGCCTGATCCGCGCCGTTCGCGGGGTGCGCTGCGAGGATGGGCCGGTGAGCATGATCGAGAAGCAGCGGATCTCGCTGACCGGGCCGGACAGCCACCTGCTGGTGCGCAAGCCCGGGGTCGGCAGCCTGCACGTCGGCCCCGCCGGGCAACCGGCCGACCTGCACGTGGACCCCGCCGCGCCGGTCGACTGGTCGGTGTTCGACGAGCTGACCACCCCGGCGGGCGGCCGCTGGCCCCGGTACCTGAGCTACACCGGCGACGACACCTCGATCTTCGACTGGACCCGGGACCGCCCGACCGAGGGCCTGCGGGTCGAGCCCCTGCGGGACGCCGACTGGGACGCCTCCGGCTCGCAGCTGCACGAACTGAGCGTGATCAGCAACGGTCCCCGGGTGCGGGTCCGGCTGCCCGCGCCGTCGGTGCTGCGGCATCTGGCCCTGCACGGCGACCCGGCGCGGTTCGAGGTCGTCGCCCACCCCGACGGGCTGCCGCGGTCGGTCACCCTGGTCCTGCCGTCCCGGCCGACCGCGGATCGGATGCCCGCGCCGGCCTCCGGCGCCGGCGGCTCGCGCGCCCTGCCCCCGCTGCCCGCGCTGGCCGGCGTGACGGCGCTGGCGGTGTACAGCGGGCCGGCCGACCTGCCGGTGGACTGCCGCAGCCTCGGGCAGTTCGCGGCGCTGCGCAGCCTGGAGCTGCGGGGCGCGATCGCGTACCCGCAGGCCCTGGCCGCGTTCCCCCTGCAAGCGCTCGAGCTGCGCTTCGTGCCGGACCTCGAGGGCTTGCCCGCGCTGGCCGGCTGGCCGGCGCTGACCCGTTTCATCGGCTGGAACATCGACCAGGCCGGCGGCAAGCGGCTGCGCGGGCAGCTGCGGGCGCTGCCACCGGAGCAGCTCAGCGACTACTCCACCGTCGCCAAACTGCGCTCGCGCCGCTGGTTCGTCGAGGAGTACGGCCTGCCGTTCGCGGCCTGGCCGGCGCCCACCGCCAAGGCCGCCACCAGGGCCTTCAAGACGGCCGCCGCCGCCGCAGCCGGCGCCGGCGACCGCGGCGGGGTGGAGCGGGCGGTCACCGGTTTTGTCGGCGCGGTCAACGACCTGCCCGGCATCGAGACGACCGAACGGGAGGACGCGGCCACCGCGGTGCTCCTGCTGGCCGCCCTGGCGGCGGTCCCGGTCACCGACGAACAGGCGCTGGCCTGGTACGAGGCCACCCGCGATTTCTGAGCGGGGCTATCCGGACGGTTCCCGGCTCAGCTGGGCCGGCCACGGGCCCGGCATCGGCACCGCATCCGATGTCACCGCACCGGCGCAGGTCCCCGAGGCGGCCCGGCTGGGCGTCGCGGACGGTGCGTAACAGGGCGGTTCCTTTCCGGAGATCCGGGCGTAATTTGTGGGGTAGCAGGTCGTCCCTCCAGCACCCGGCGAGGAGCCATCGATGAACCAGCTGATCAACGACCCGGCGAACGTGGTGACCGACGCGCTCCGCGGCATCGCCGACGCCCATCCCGATCTTCGTGTCGATCACGAGAACCGCGTTGTCGTCCGCGCCGACGCCCCGGTCCGGGGCAAGGTCGGCCTGGTCTCCGGGGGCGGCTCGGGGCACGAGCCGCTGCACGCCGGCTTCGTCGGGCCCGGGATGCTGGACGCGGCATGTGCCGGCGAGATCTTCACCTCGCCGGTGCCGGAACAGATCATGGCGGCGACCAAGGCCGTCGACGGCGGCGCCGGGGTGCTGCACATCGTCAAGAACTACACCGGTGACGTGATGAACTTCGAGATGGCGGCCGAGATCGCCGCCGCGGAGACGGGCGTCGAGGTCACCGCCGTGGTGACCGACGACGACGTGGCGGTGCAGGACAGCCTCTACACCGCCGGGCGGCGCGGGGTCGGCGTGACCGTGCTGCTGGAGAAGATCGCCGGGGCCGCCGCCGACGAGGGCCGGTCGCTGCCCGAGGTCGCCGAGGTCGCCCGCAAGGTCAACGCGAACGGCCGCAGCATGGGGGTGGCGCTCTCCTCGTGCACCGTCCCGACCGCCGGTAAGCCCACGTTCGACCTGCCGGACGGCCAGATGGAGGTCGGCATCGGGATCCACGGCGAGCCCGGGCGCCGGCGGGTGCCGCTGGCGCCGGCCGCCGAGATCGCCGAGATGCTGGTCAGCCCGATCCTCGGCGACCTCGACTACACCGGGGGCGGCGGCGTGATCGCGTTTGTCAACGGCATGGGCGCGACGCCGCTGATCGAGCTGTACGTGGTGTACCACGAGGTGGCGGCGATCCTCGGCAAGGCGGGCATCCCGATCGCGCGGTCGCTGGTGGGGCCGTACATCACCAGCCTGGACATGGCCGGGTGCTCGGTCACGCTGCTCCGGGCCGACGACGAGTTGCTGCGGTTGTGGGACGCTCCGGTGCGTACCCCGGCGCTGCGGTGGGGAGTCTGACCGCGATGCCCGGCACCGTGGACACCGCCGCCCTGACGGCGTGGGTGCGGGAGTTCGGCCGGCTGATCGCGGCCGAGAAGGACCGGCTCACCGAGCTCGACTCCGCCATCGGCGACGCCGACCACGGCGTCAACCTGGACCGCGGGATGACCGCGGTGCTCGCGATGCTCGCCGGCGATGCCCCGCAGACCCCGGCCGACATGCTCAAACGGACCGGGATGACGCTGGTCGGCAAGGTCGGCGGGGCCAGCGGACCGCTGTACGGCACGGCGTTCCTGCGGATGGCGGCGGCGGCCGGCGGCGCCGACGCACTCGACCCGGCGGGGTTCGCCAAGGTGCTCCGGGCCGGCCTGGACGGGGTGGTGGCCCGCGGCAAGCCCGTGGCCGGCGACAAGACGATGTACGACGCGCTGGCCCCCGCGGTGGACGCCCTGGACGAGGCGCTCACCGCAGGCCGGCCGTTCGGGGAGGCGTTGCGGGCCACCGTCCGGGCCGCCGAGCAGGGCCGGGACGCGACCATCCCGATGGTGGCCCGCAAGGGCCGGGCCAGCTACCTGGGCGAGCGCAGCGCCGGCCACCTCGACCCGGGCGCGACCTCGGTGACGCTGCTGATCGCCGCGGCCGCGACCACCTTGAACGGGGACTGACCCGATGGTCGGCCTGGTGGTGGTGAGCCACAGCCGGGCCCTGGCCCGCGCCGCCGTGGACCTCGCCATGGAGATGGTGCGGGACCGGCCGGTGCCGATCGGCGTGGCCGCCGGGCTGGACGAGACGACGTTCGGCACCGACGCGACCGCCATCACCGAGGCGGTGGCCGCCGCCGACCGGGGCGACGGCGTGGTCGTGCTGATGGACCTGGGCAGCGCCGTGCTCTCCGCCGAGCTGGCGCTCGAGCTGCTCGCGGACGACCTGCGCGAGCGGGTGGTGCTCTGCCCGGCACCGCTGGTCGAGGGCCTGGTCGCCGCCGTGGTGGCGGCCGCGGGCGGCGCGGGGCGCGACGAGGTCGCCGCCGAGGCCATCGCCGGGCTGGCCGGCAAGCAGTCCC
Source organism: Actinoplanes sp. NPDC049599 (assembly GCF_044465625.1). Classification (NCBI taxonomy): domain Bacteria; kingdom Bacillati; phylum Actinomycetota; class Actinomycetes; order Micromonosporales; family Micromonosporaceae; genus Actinoplanes; species Actinoplanes sp. NPDC049599. Next base: position 179,146 of record NZ_JBITLX010000014.1, on the reverse strand, counting down.
AGCTGGGCCCGGCGCCCACGCCTGCCGCCCCGGCGGCCGGTGCGGCGGACGGCAACGGGGACCGGCCGTCCGCCACGGTCACGGTGACCAACCGGCACGGTCTGCACGCCCGGCCCGCCGCCCGGCTCGTCACGCTGGCGCGCAGCTTCGACGCGCGGGTGGAGGTCCGTAACGCAGGCACCGGTTCGCCCTGGGTGCCGGCGGCGAGCCTGTCACGGGTCGCCACCCTGGGCGTGCTGCCCGGGCAGCGACTGGAGATCCGCGCCGCGGGCCCGCAGGCGAGGCAGGCCGTCGAGCAGCTCGCGGCGCTGGCCGGGCGCGCGTTCGACGAGACCGAGGACGCTCAGCCCGCGCCGGAGAAGGCCGCGGACGGCGGGCTGCCGGCCTCTCCGGGGATCGCCATCGGGCCGGCCTGGCATCCGTCCACCGAGCCGCCGCGCGTTCCCGACGTCCCCGCCCTCGGGCCGGCGCCGGAGTGGTCACGGATCGACGACGCCCTCGCCGCCGTCCGGCGCGACCTGGACCGGTTGCGGGCGGCCACCGCCCGCGCCGCCGGGCCCGCCGCCGCGGCGATCTTCGAGGCGCACCTGCTGCTGCTCGACGACGCCGACCTGCTCGCCGAGGTCCGGACCCGGATCGACGCCGGCGAGACCGCGCCGCGGGCCTGGTCGGCCGCCACGGCCCGGATCGCCGCCGAGTTCGAGGCGCTGGCCGACCCGTACCTCAAGGCCCGGGCGGCCGACGTCCGTGCGGTCGCCGATCAGACGCTACGGGTGCTGCTCGACGCGCCCGGCGCGGTGGCGGCCGGGTGCGGCGTGCTGATCGCCGCCGACCTCACCCCGGCGGAGGCGGCCGGCCTCGACCCCGAGCGGGTCGCCGGGGTGCTGCTGGCCTTCGGCAGCCCGGCCGCGCACAGCGCGATCCTGCTGCGCACCCGCGGCATTCCCGCGGTCGCCGGCGCCGGGCCGGCCGTGCTCGACGTGCCCACCGGCACGCCGATCGGCCTGGACGGCAGCACCGGCGAGGTGCTGGTGGCGCCGTCCGAGCCGGTGCTGGCGGCGCTGCGTGACCGGGCCGCCGAGCAGGCGACCCGCCGGGCCAGGGCGGCCGGCCGGTCCGCGGCGCCGGCCGTCACCTCGGACGGGGTGACCGTCGCCGTGGCCGCCAACGTGGGCTCGCCCGGTGACGCGCGGGCCGCCGCGGCGCACGGCGCCGACCTGGTCGGGCTGATCCGCACCGAGTTCCTGTTCCTGGACCGCGACGCGGCGCCGGAGGTGGACGAGCAGGAGGCCGCGCTGCGGGAGATCGCGGCCGCGCTCGACGGCCGCCGGATCACCGTGCGCACGCTCGACGTCGGCGGCGACAAGCCGGTCCGCTACCTGCCGGCGCCCGCCGAGGAGAACCCCTTCCTGGGGGTACGCGGCATCCGCTACGCGCTGCGCCATCCGGGGCTGCTCGCCGACCAGCTGCTGGCCGTCGTCCGGGTGGCCCGCGACGTGCCGGTCAGCCTGATGTTCCCGATGGTGAGCACAGTGGAGGAGGTGCGGGTGGCGCGCCGGATGCTGGACGCCGCCGTCGCGCGGGCGGGCGGCGCCACGCCCGCCGGCCTCCAGGTGGGAATCATGGTGGAGGTGCCGGCCGCCGCGCTCAAGACCGCCGCGTTCGCGCCCTGCGTCGACTTCTTCAGCATCGGCACGAACGACCTGACCCAGTACGCGCTCGCCGCCGAACGGGGCAACGCCGCGCTGGCGTCGCTGGCCGACGGTCTGGACCCGGGCGTGCTGCGGCTGATCGACGCGGTCTGCCGGGGCGCCGGGGACCGGAGCGTCGCGGTCTGCGGCGAGCTGGCCGGCGACGAGCTCGCAGTGCCGCTGCTGACCGGGCTGGGCGTGCGCGAGCTGAGCGTCGCGCCGCCGGGCATCCCGGCGGTCAAGGAGGCCGTCCGCGCCACCACGACGACCGGCGCCGCCGCGTTGGCCCGGGCCGCCCGGGATCTCCCGGACGCCGCGGCCGTCCGCGCGCTGCTGGCCGCCGAGCGGGTGGGCTGAGCGGTGGACCGGCCGTTCCGGCTCGACGAGGCGGTCGCCGACGTCTACGGCGACCTCCGGCTGGCGCCCGTGCTGCGCCGGCTGCTGCGGCACACCGGCCGGCTGACCGGCTCGGTGGCGGGCAGCGTGTCGCTGATCGACGCGGACCGCGGCTGCTACGTCAAGGTCGCCGAGTACGGCGCCCCCTGCCAGCTCGGCCGTTCGTTCCCGCTGGACGAGGGCGCGACCGGCCGCGCGTTCGGCAGCCGCCGCCCGGTGGTGATCCCGGAGTACGGCCGGCTGCGCGCCGGTCACCTGGCCGCGACGCATCCGGCGCGGCACGGCCCGGCGGCGGCGGTGCCGATCTGGTGGCGCGGCGACGTGATCGCGGTCAGCGTCGCCTTCGCCCCGGCCGCGCGCACCCTGTCGGCCCGCGGCGTCGACGAGCTGGAGGCGCTGACCCAGTCCGCGGCCGCGGCGATCGTCGAATCCGGCAGGCGCGATCCGTCGCCGGCGGCGCTGATCAGGCGGCGCTGCGCCGGCGGGCCGGGCGCGGCGGAGGCCCATGCGGTCGTCACGGAGGTCGGCGTGGTCCGGCCGGTCTCCCCCGAGGTCGCCCGGGTGGCCGCGGACCTGGTGGCCGACGCCGGGCGGGCGGCGGCGCGGCGCCGGCCGGACCCGCGGCTGCACGTCGCGCTCGTCTACCGGCCGCAGGGGCTGCGGGTGCTGGTGCAGGACGAGACGACCGGCACGGTGCCGGCGTCCGGGGTGGACCCGCTGGGCCTGGGCGCCGGCACCTGGGACGAGCTGCTGCGCCTGGCCGGCGGCGGGGTCTCCGTCGAGCAGGTGACCGGCTGGGGGGTGCTGGTGCGCGCCGACGTGCCGTACTCGGTGGGCGCGCCGCGGGTCCGGTCCGGGCCGGCGCCGTTCACACCGCGGGAGGCCGAGGTGCTCGAGCTGCTCCGGCAGGGGCTGACGTACCGGGAGATGGCGGGCCGGCTGGGGCTGTCGACCAAGACCGTGGAGAAGCACGTGGGCGCGATCATGCGCAAGACCGGGACGTCCAACCGTACGGCGGCGGTGGTCACCGCCCTGGACAACAACTGGATGGGGAATCTCCCCCATACCGCCACCCGCCCGCGGGGGTCTTGACTGGCGGCGTGCCCATCGTCGCCCTGAAGGACATCCTCGACCGCGCGCTCGCCGACCGGTACGGGGTGGCCGCCTTCAACATCGTCAACGACCTGACCGCCGAGGCCGTGCTGGCCGCCGCCGTCGAGGAACACTCCCCGGTCATCCTGCAGACCTCGGTGAAGACGGTCCGCATGTACGGCCGCCGCCAGCTGCACGACATCGTCGAGACGCTGGCCCGCGAGGTGCCCGTACCGGTGACCCTGCACCTGGACCACTGCCCGGACCGGGCGGTGATCTCCGACTGCCTGGCGGGCGGCTGGAACTCGGTGCTGTTCGACGCGCACGAGCTCGACGTGGCGGAGAACCTGAAGCAGACCACCGAGGTGGTGGCCGAGGCCCGCCGGGCCGGCGCGCACGTCGAGGGCGAGATCGAGGGCATCCAGGGGGTCGAGGACGACCTCGGCTCCGACGCCGCCGCGGTGGTGCAGAGCCTGGAGGTCGCGGTCGACTTCATCCGGCGCACCGGGGTGGACTGCTTCGCCCCGGCCATCGGCAACGCGCACGGGCAGTACAAGCAGGCGCCGGTGCTGAACGCCCAGCGGGTCAGCGACCTGGTCGCCGCCACCGGCGTCCCGATGGCCCTGCACGGCGGCACCGGGCTGGCCGACGAGCAGTTCACCGACCTGATCGCCCGCGGCTGCGCGAAGGTGAACATCTCCACCGCGCTCAAGGAGACGTACCTGAAGTCCAGCCTGGACTTCCTGCGGGCGGCCGCCGAGCGCGACAAGTGGGACCCGCCGGCGCTGTTCCGGCACCAGCGGGCCGCGGTCGTGGAGATGGCGCGGCGGCACATCCGGCTGTTCGGCGGGTCGGGACGCGCGTGGTGACCGCCCTCGTGCTCGACTGCGACGGTGTGCTGGCCGACACCGAGCGCTACGGCCACCTGCCCGCGTTCAACGCCACGTTCGAGCAGTTCGGGCTGCCGGTGCGGTGGAGCGAGGACGAGTACGCCGGCAAGCTGCGCATCGGCGGCGGCAAGGAGCGGATGGCGTCGCTGTTCGCCGAGCCCGCGTTCGCCGCCGCGGTGGGCGACGCCGACCGCGCCGAGCTGCTGCGCACCTGGCACCGGGCGAAGACCGCGGCCTTCACCCGGCTGGTGGCCGAGGGCCGGATCCCGACCCGGCCGGGGATCAACCGGATCATCCACGACGCGCTCGGGGCCGGTTGGACGGTCGCGGTGGCGTCGACCTCGGCCGAGGATTCCGTACGGGCGGTGCTGGCGAACGCCGTGGGGCGGGCGACGGCCGGGCGGATCCCGGTGTTCGCCGGCGACGTCGTGCCGGCGAAGAAGCCCGACCCGGCGATCTACCGGCTGACCGCCGACCGGCTCGGCCTCGACCCCGCCGGCACGCTGGTGATCGAGGACTCGCGCAACGGGCTGCTCGCCGCGACCGCCGCCGGCCTGAGCTGCCTGGTGACGGTCAACGGCTACACCCGCGACGAGGACTTCACCGAGGCGGTGCTGGTGGTCTCGGAACTGGGCGACCCGGACCGGCCCCCGGTCGACGTGCTGGCGAACCGGAGCAAGGCGCGCCCGGGTAGCTACCTCACCCTCGACGACCTGCGCGCCTGCCTGGAGGGGATCCGATGAGCGGCAACGCGGTGCCGGGCGCCGAGCTGGTGGTCCGCACGATCGCCGAGACCGCGGTCGAGAACGAGAAGTACTTCGGCGACCTGGACGCCGTGGTCGGCGACGGCGACCTCGGCTACTCGCTGGCCCGCGGCTTCGAGAAGCTGCTGGAGGGCTGGGACGGCATCGACCGCAGCGACGCCGGCACGTTCCTCAAGCGCAGCGGGATGCTCCTCGCGTCCCGGATCGGCGGCACGTCCGGCCCGCTCTGGGGCACCGCCTTCCTGCGCGCGGGGACAGCCGCGGGCGCCGCCGAGGACCTGACCGGCGCGCAGGTGGTCGCGATGCTGCGCGCGGCGATCGAGGGCATCAAGGCGCGCGGGCAGTCGGACGTCGGCGACAAGACGCTGCTCGACGTGCTCGTGCCGATGGCGGACTGCCTGGCGCGGGAGTTCGCCGCCGGGGCCGGCGCCGAGCAGGCCCTGCGGGCCGCCGCCACCGTGAGCCGGGAGGCGGCCGAGGCGACCAAGGAGATGGTCGCGAAGCGTGGGCGCGCGTCGTACACCGGCGAGCGCAGCAGAGGGTCGGTCGACGCGGGCGCCACCGCGGTGGCGGTCATCGTCGAACGGATCAGCGAGAGCTGGCAGAAGCGAGGAGCGAGGTCATGAAGAAGTTCGTCAACGACCCCAAGAACTACGTGGCCGAGATGCTCGAAGGCGTCGCCCTGGCCAACCCGGACACCCTGCGGTACGTCCCGCAGTACAACCTGATCATGCGGACCGACGCGCCGCGGGAGGACAAGGTGTCCATCGTGCAGGGTTCGGGCTCCGGCCACGAGCCGGCGCACGTGATGGCGGTCGGCCGCGGCATGCTCGACGCGGCCTGCCCCGGCGACGTGTTCGCCGCCCCGCCGATGGACTACGTGTACGAGACCGCGAAGCTGCTCGCCTCGCCGAAGGGCGTGCTGCTGCTGGTGAACAACTACACCGGCGACCGGATGGCGTTCGACATGGGAAAGGAGATGGCCGAGGCCGACGGCGTCCGCGCGGAGATCCTGACCATCAACGACGACGTGGCGGTGCAGGACTCCACCTACACGGTCGGGCGCCGCGGGGTGGCCGGCAACTTCTTCGTCATCAAGGCCGTCGGCGCCGCCGCCGAGCAGGGCGCCGACCTGGACGAGGTGCTGCGGATCGGGCGCCACGTCAACGACGTCACCCGCACCATCGGGGTCGCGCTGACCGCCTGCACGCCGCCGGCGAAGGGGTCGCCGCTGTTCGAGCTGGGCGCCGACGAGATCGAGTTCGGGGTCGGGATCCACGGCGAGCCCGGCCGCGAGCGCCGCCGGATCAAGGACGCGGACGCGATCGTCGACGACATGCTGGAGGCGGTGGCCGGCGACCTGCCGTACGCCTCCGGCGACCGGGTGGCGCTGATGATCAACGGGCTGGGCGGCACCCCGATCAGCGAGCTGTACATCCTCTACCGGCACGCGCACCGGCGGCTGGCCGAGCGCGGCATCACGGTCGGGCGCAGCTACGTCAACGAATACTGCACGTCGCTCGACATGGCCGGCGCCTCGCTGACGCTGGTGCGGCTGGACGACGAGATCAGCGCCCTGCTGGCGGCGCCGGCCGAGGCGGCGGTGCGGGTCTTCTGACCCGCCGGTCAGCCGAGCAGGACCGGCATCGCCTCGGTGAGCATCGGGCGCCAGTCCGGCAGCGGGGCGACGCCGGTGCCGGCCCAGCGCTCGTGGCTGAGCACGCTGTAGGCCGGGCGGGCGGCCGGGCGCGGGAAGCGGTCGCTGGTGGTGGGCCGGACCCGCTCGGGGTCGAGGCCCGCCTCGGCGAAAACCGCGCGGGCCAGGCCGTACCAGGTGGTCGAGCCGGCGGCGGTGCCGTGGTACACGCCGGGGCCGGCGCGGCCGGCCGTGACCGCGCCGGCCAGCGCGACCACCTGCCGGGCGAGCGCGTACGACCAGGTGGGCGGGCCCTGCTGGTCGTCGACGACGGTGACGGTCTCGCGTTCGGCGGCCAGCCGCAGCATGGTGCGGACGAAGTTGGACCCGTGCGCCCCGTAGAGCCAGGCGGTCCGCACGACGCACCCGCCGGCCGCCAGCACCGCCCGCTCGCCGATCGCCTTGCCGCGCCCGTACGCGTTCGCCGGCGCCGGCTCGGCGTCCTCGGCATACGGCGTGGTGGCCGTGCCGGCGAAGACGTAGTCGGTGGAGAGATGGATCAGCCGCTTGCCGGCCGCCTCGGCGAGCACCCGTACGGCGTGCCCGTTGACCGCGGTGGCCGCCTCCTCCGCGGTCTCGGCGCCGTCCACGTCAGTCCAGGCCGCCGCGTTGAGCACGAGGTCAGCGCCGCCGACCGCGTCGCGCACCGCGGCCGGGTCGGTGATGTCCAGCTCGGCCCGGGTCGCCGTGACCACGTCCGGCTCACCGGCCGCGGCCAGCACCGCGCACAGATCCCGGCCCAGCATCCCGCCGGCCCCGGTGACCAGCCAGCGCATCAGCCGGCCGCCCGCGCCTTGAGCGGCTCCCACCACTGCCGGTTGTCGCGGTACCAGGCGACCGTGGCGGCCAGCCCGTCCGCGAGGCCGACCTGCGGCGCGTAGCCCAGCTCCTCGCCGATCTTGGTGATGTCCAGCGAGTAGCGGCGGTCGTGGCCCTTGCGGTCGGCCACCGGGTGCACCATGTCCCAGCCGGCGCCGCAGGCCTCGAGCAGCCGGCCGGTCAGCTCCCGGTTCGACAGCTCGGTGCCGCCGCCGATGTTGTAGACCTCGCCGGACCGGCCCTTCTCCAGCGCCAGCTGGATGCCGCGACAGTGATCGGAGACGTGCAGCCAGTCACGAATGTTGCCGCCGTCGCCGTAGAGCGGCACCTGCTTGCCGTCCAGCAGGTTGGTCACGAACAGCGGGATGACCTTCTCCGGGAACTGGTGCGGGCCGTAGTTGTTGGAGCAGCGGGTGACCACCACGTCCATGCCGTGGGTGCGGTGGGCGGCCAGCGCCAGCAGGTCGGACGAGGCCTTGGACGCCGCGTACGGCGAGTTCGGCGCGAGCGGCCAGGTCTCGGTCCACGAGCCGTGCTCGATCGAGCCGTACACCTCGTCGGTGGAGACGTGCACGAACCGGCCGACCCCGGCGGCCCGGGCCGCGTCGAGCAGCACCTGGGTGCCGAGCACGTTGGTGGTGACGAAGGGCACAGCGCCGGAGATCGAGCGGTCCACATGGGATTCCGCCGCGAAGTGGACGACCGCGTCGTGACCGGGCAACAGCTCCCGCAGCAGGGTCGAATCCGATATGTCGCCCTGAACGAAGCGAAGTCGGGAATCCGTCAGCGGGAGGTTGGCCCGATTGCCCGAATAGGACAGCAGGTCCAGAACCGTCACGGAGGCGCCGGTAGCGCCTGCGTACTCGTCCTGGAGGAGGGCCCGCACATAGGCCGAACCGATGAAACCGGCACCGCCGGTCACGAAAATCTGCACAGCCGGTGAGTGTACGCGTCCGGCGGGCCTCTGCTTAGCTCTTCCGGTGCGCGGAATCCTGCTCGCCGGTGGCACCGGCTCGCGACTCTGGCCGATCACGATGGCCATGTCGAAACAGCTCATGCCCATCTACGACAAACCGATGGTGTATTACCCCCTGACGACCCTGGTGTCCGCCGGAATCCGGGAGATCCTGGTTGTCACGACACCGGAGGACCAGCCCCATTTCCGGCGCCTGCTGGGCGACGGGAGCCGCTTCGGGCTCTCCCTGTCGTACGCGGAACAGCCGAAACCGGACGGGATCGCCCAGGCGTTCCGGATCGGCGCGGACTTCATCGGCGACCAGCCGGTCGCGCTGATCCTCGGTGACAACATCTTCCACGGCGGCGGCCTGGGCCGGCAGCTGTCCCGGTTCCGGGAGCCGGCCGGTGGGCGCGTGTTCGCGTACCCGGTGGCCGACCCCGAGCGGTACGGCGTCGTCGAGTTCGACGACCACGGCAAGGCGTTGTCGATCGAGGAGAAGCCGGAGCGGCCCAAGTCCACCTATGTCGTGCCGGGGCTGTACTTCTACGACGCCGACGTGGTCCGGATCGCCGACAAGCTGGAGCCCAGCGCCCGGGGCGAGCTGGAGATCACCGCGGTGAACCAGGAGTACCTGCGCCAGGGCCGGCTGGAGGTGACCGTCCTGGACCGCGGCACCGCGTGGCTGGACACCGGCACCTTCCAGTCGATGGTGCAGGCGTCGGAATACGTGCGGGTGATCGAGGAACGGCAGGGATTCAAGATCGGCTGCGTCGAGGAGGCCGCCTGGCGGCTCGGCTTCATCTCCGACACCGAGCTGCGCGAGCTGGCCGGTCCGCTGATGAAGAGCGGGTACGGCGAGTACCTGGTGCGCCTGCTGGACACCGGCCGCTACGGGGGTGCCCGATGAAGATCCGTCCGCTGACCATCGAGGGCGCGTACGAGGTCACCCCGGTCCAGCACCACGACTCCCGCGGCGCGTTCCTGGAGTGGTACCGCTTCGACGCGCTGGCCGCCGCCGTGGGCCATCCGCTGGACCTGGCCCAGGCGAACCTGTCCACCTCCGCCCGGGACGTGGTGCGGGGCATCCACTTCGCCGACGTGCCCCCGGGCCAGGCCAAGTACGTGACCTGCGTGTCCGGGGCGGTGCTCGACGTAGCGGTGGACATCCGGGTCGGCTCGCCGACGTTCGGGGCCTGGGAGGCGGTGCCGCTCGACTCCGAGGAACGCCGCGCGGTGTACCTCGCCGAAGGGCTGGGGCACGCGTTCTGCGCGCTGACCGAGGGGGCCACCGTCGCGTACCTCTGCTCGACCACCTACCGCCCGGGGCACGAGCACGGCATCAACCCGCTGGATCCCGAGCTCGGCATCTCCTGGCCGGCCGGCACGCCACTGCTGTCCACGAAGGACGCGCAGGCGCCGTCGCTGGCCGAGGCCCTGGCCGCCGGCCTGCTGCCGCAATACGACGCTTGTTGTACTCGTATCGAATCAAGCCGTCGGATGTAATACATTCCCTTTCCGCTTTATGCCATTGACTCCCACCGTTCGATGGGGTACCGACACACCACCAGTCGAGCATTTCTGGTAGGTTGCGGTCCCATGTACGCCGGAAATCTGCTTCGCCCGATCTGACCACCTTGCACCCATTTGCAATCCAACCTCATCCGATTCGCCATTCCTATCGAACGGAAAGATGTAGCGCGGCAGCGCTCCATTAAGCAGTCTTTAAGCCGGGTCCCGCGGGTTCACCGCCGCCGGACCGCTCACCCGCACACGAGCCGGCCGGCACGTGCCGGCCGGGGGGCCGCAGAACACGGACTGCGGTAGCCCGCAGTTGATGACGGAGGCTAGGCGTGCAGACGATCGACCCCCTATCGGCCGTCGAGATCACCCAGGACAAACCGCAGCTCAGCGTCGTACGCGACCGGCAGATCCGGGACCTGGCGGCGCAGCCCGGCTGGCGCGGCCGGTACGCCCAGCGGCTGTGCCTGATCGACTGGGGTGTCGGCCTGGTCGCCTCGTCCTCGGCGCTGCTGCTGCGCTTCGGCGCGTACAGCATCGAGCCGTTCCTCTGGCAATATCTGCTGCTGACCCTGCTATTTCCGCTGGCCTGGATCGCCGTGCTGGCGCTCAACCGGGCTTACGAGCCGCGTCATCTGTTCGTCGGCACCGACGAATATGCCCGGGTCGTCCGTTCCGGAATCGGGCTCATCGCGGGGTTGGCCATTATTTCCTTTGCGTTCGACCTGCGTCTAGCCCGCGGCTACGTGCTCATCGCTGTGCCGCTCGCCACAGTGGTCGACCTGAGCGCACGCTACGTGTTCCGGCAATTGCTGCACCGCTCCTGGGCCCGCGGTGAGCGGCTGCACCGGGTCATCCTGGTCGGCCACGCGCGCGCCGTCGCCGACATGACGCAGCGGCTGCGCCACGAGAGCCACCACGGCCTCGGCATCATCGGCGCCTGCCTGCCGCCCGGCCCGGGCGGCGAGGTCACCGCCGGGCTGCCGCCCATCTACGGCAACTTCGACGACGTGGCCGCCGCGGTCAACCTCTCCGGCGCGGACACCGTCGTGGTCCTGTCCTGCCCCGAGATCGACGGCGCCGCACTGCGCCGCCTCGCCTGGCAGCTCGAACGCGACGAGATCGACCTCATCGTGGCCAGCACGCTGGTCGACGTGGCCGGCGACCGCACCACCATCCGCCCGGTGGACGGCCTGCCGATGCTGCACGTCGAGCACCCCCGGCTCAAGGGCAGCGCCCGGCTGGTCAAGGCCGCCTTCGACCGGGCCGGCGCGCTCGTCCTGCTGACGCTGAGCGCGCCACTGCTGGCCGTGGTGGCCACACTGGTCATGTTCGGCAAGGGCGGCCGCGGACCGGCGGTGTTCCGGCAGGAGCGGGTCGGCAAGGACGGCAAGCCGTTCGTGCTCTACAAATTCCGGACGATGGTGGTCAACGCCGAGGCGCGGCTGCCCGAGCTGCGCAACCTCAACGACACCGACGGCGAGCTGTTCAAGCTCCGCAAGGACCCACGGGTCACGCCGGTCGGCCAGTTCCTGCGCCGCTACTCGCTCGACGAGCTGCCCCAGCTGGTCAACGTGCTCAAGGGCGACATGTCGCTGGTCGGCCCCCGCCCGCCGCTGGCCCGCGAGGTCGCCGGCTACCCGGCCGACATGCGCCGGCGCCTGGTGGTCAAGCCGGGCCTGACCGGACTCTGGCAGGTGTCCGGCCGCTCCGACCTCTCCTGGGACGAGTCCATCCGGCTCGATCTGACGTACGTGGAGAACTGGTCCCTGGTCATGGATCTGGCCATTCTCGCGCGCACTGTCAGCGCGGTGGTCCGCAGCTCGGGAGCTTACTGATGAACGACCGTCCCAGGCTCACCGTCATCGGCACCGGTTACCTCGGCGCCACCCACGCCATCTGCATGGCGGTCATGGGTTACGACGTCCTCGGTGTCGATGTGGACGCGGAGAAGGTCGCGCGGCTCAACTCCGGCGAGGTGCCGTTCTTCGAGCCCGGCCTGCCCGAGCTGCTCACCAAGGCGCTGGAGACCGGCCGGCTGCGGTTCACCACCAGCTACCGGGAGGCCGGCGAGTTCGGCGACGTGCACTTCATCTGCGTCGGCACCCCGCAGCGCCGGGGCTCCGAGGCCGCCGACCTGACCTACGTCGACGCGTCGGTCACCGCGCTCGCCGCGCACCTGCACCGCCGCGCCCTGGTGGTCGGCAAGTCCACCGTCCCGGTCGGCACCGCCGCCCGGCTCGCCGAGCTGCTGCGCACCACCGCACCCGCCGGCGACCGGGTCGAGCTGGCCTGGAACCCCGAGTTCCTGCGCGAGGGCTTCGCCGTCGACGACACCATGAAGCCCGACCGGATGGTCTTCGGCGTCACCTCCGCCTGGTCGGAGGAGCGGCTGCGGGCCGCGTTCGCGCCGGTGCTGGCCCAGGGCGTCCCGGTCAAGGTCACCGACCTGCAGACCGCGGAGCTGGTGAAGGTCGCCGCGAACTCGTTCCTGGCCACCAAAATCTCCTACATCAACGCGATGGCCGAGATCTGCGAGGCCACCGGCGCCGATGTGCACGACCTGGCCGAGGCGCTGGCCTACGACGAGCGGATCGGCGGCAAGTTCCTGCGCCCCGGCCTCGGCTTCGGCGGCGGCTGCCTGCCCAAGGACATCCGGGCGTTTGCGCACCGGGCCGAGGAGCTCGGCGTCGGCCAGGCGGTCGGCTTCCTCCGCGAGATCGACGGCATCAACCGCCGGCGCCGGGCCCGCACGGTCGAGCTGGTCGTCGAGCTCTGCGGCGGCGACGTGGCCGGCAAGAAGGTCGCCGCGCTGGGCGCGGCGTTCAAGCCGAACTCCGACGACATCCGCGACGCGCCTGCGCTCGACGTGGCGAGCAAGCTCGCGAGCCTCGGCGCCGACGTGCACGTCTTCGATCCCGCGGCGATGGACAACGCCCGCAAGGCGCATCCCGAACTGTCCTACGGCACCGGCGCCCTCGATGTCGCCCGCGACGCCGACGTGGTCGTGCTGCTGACCGAGTGGACCGAGTTCCGGGAGATCGCGCCCGGGGCGATGGCCGAGGTCGTCGCCGCACGCCGCATCTTCGACGGGCGGCACGCGCTCGACTCCGCCGCCTGGCGCGCCGCGGGCTGGGAATACAAGGCGCTCGGCCGGCCCTGAGCCTACGCCGACGGGCGGGCGGACTCCCTGGTGGCGGGCGCGTCGGCGAAGGCCCACACGGTCCGGATGAGCGCCTCGGGGGTTTCGATCTGGGGCAGGTGACCGGTTTCGGGAAGCATCGTGAACCGCGCGCCGGGGATCGCGGCGGCGAAGGCCCGGCCGAAGTCGGGGTCGCCGATCCGGTCGGCCTCGCCCCAGACCACCAGGGTCGGGGTGCTCACCCCGCCCAGCCGGCCGGCCAGGCTCGGGTCGGTCATCGCGCGCCCGGCGTACGCCTCGAGGGCCACCCGGTTGCCGGCCATCGCGTCACGAACCCGCGGGGGCAGCGTGGCCGGGTCGATACCGTACGTCTGCGGGTCGTGGTAGCTGAGTTGGGCGAGCTCGGCGGGAGCGAGCGAGAAGAAGTCGGCGACCGGGTGACCGGGCACCTCGATGCCGACCGCGTCGACGAGAACGTAACCGCTGACCCGGGGTGAGTGCAGCAGCGCCATCTCGGCGGCGATCCAGCCGCCGATCGAGTTGCCGACCACCGTGACGCCTTGCAGGCCGAGGGCGTCGAGCAGCACGACGTACGTCGCGGCCAGCCCGGCGATCGAGTCGAGCGCGGCGGGGCGTGGCGTGGCGTTGAAGCCCGGGTGGACCGGGGTGAACACGTGCGCGTGCTCGGCCTCGGCCAACCGTTCGGCCCAGGGTGTGACGGTGAGCGGGCCACCTCCGCCGTGCAGCAGCAGGACGGGGTGACCCCGGCCGTGCTCGGTGACGGTGAGTGCGAGGGAGCCGATCCCCGGGACGGCCAATGAGTGGACGGTCATGCGAACGCTCCTGGAAGTGAGGATCCATATCTAAGGAACCTTATACAAGGGTCCTTATATACGCAACCTTGCGATAGCCTGGCCGCATGAGCACCCCGCTGCAGCAGGTCGGCCTGGCCGTCAAGCGGCTCCAGTGGCGCCACCACCGCGAGGCCAATCGCCGCCTGGCCCCGCTGGGCCTGTCGCTGGTGCAGTGGGACACCCTGCGCCACCTGCACGCGAACCCCGGCGCCTCGCTGCATCAGCTGGCCGAGCTGACCTTCCAGACCGACCAGTCCATGGGCGAGCTGGCCAGGCGGATGGTCGACCGCGGCCTCATCGAGCGGGTCGAGGGCACGGGCCGCAAAGTCCCGCACCAGCTCACCGCGACCGGCGACGAACTCAGGCGGGCCGGCGGCGAGGCGGTCGACGGTGTCCTGACCGAGTCCCTCGGCCGGCTCAGTGCCGACGAACGGGACACCCTGCACAAACTGCTGCTCAAAGCAGCCGAGCCACGCTGAGCGGACGTTCCCGGCCCGGGCCTCACCTGCTCTCGGTCGGGGCCTTCAGCGGTGCCGCGTCGGAGGTGATGCCGACCCCGGACAGCACCGGGCTCTCGCCGCCGCGGGCCCGGGTCAGCTCCACCCGGTACTGCGCGTACCGCGAGCCACCCAGCACCCGGTCGCCGTAGCCGACCGCGGTCCAGCCGGACCAACCCGCGCCGGGCGTCGAGGTGCTGCCGGTGCGGACGAACAACCGCACGGTGGCCCCCCGGGGCACGTCGGCCTGGTAGGCCAGGCGGTCCCAGGTGACCAGCTGACCGGCGTCGAGCACCCGGGAGACCTTGCTGCCGGTGCGGGCGGCGCCGGACAGGCGTATCCCGGCGTCGGTGACCGTGGTGCGCAGCGCCGTGCCGGTGCGCAGTTGCGGCGCGGTGAAGTCGGCGACACCGACCGCCGCCGAGACGAACGTCGCCGGCGGCCGATCCGTCGCCGGCCACACCGTGGTGTTCCCGGCCGGGTCCACGCTGTGGACGCGGTAGTGGTAGGTGGTCAGCGGTGCCAGACCCGTCGCTACGACGGTGTGCCGGTGTCCGCCGCGGTCGCCCGGCCACTCGGCGAGGGAGCCCGGCGCCGTGCCGACCAGCAGCGTGGCGGCGGCGGACTCGTCCGTGCGCCAGCCGACCGCCGTGGTGCCGTCCGGCCGGGGCACCACGGAGACCGCCGACACGCCGGGCGCCCGCCGATCGGTGGCCGCCGTGACGAGTTTGCGCAGGGGCGACGTGGTGGTCCGGCCGCCGGGCGCGGTCACCCGGACCCGGTACCAGTAGGTGGTGCCCGGGGCGAGCCCGGGGAGCCGGACAGTACGCCGGGAAGCCTGGGTGCCGTCGACGACGCGCGCGGACAGCCGGTCGGCCCGCACGCCGTACTCGATTTCGGTCCGGGCGGCGGTGGTGCCCGTGACCGTCACGTTCGCCGTGGTGCTCTCCGGCACCGCGGTGGCGATGGCGACCGTCGGGGCGGCGGCAGGTGCCCCGTAGAGAGCCGCGTACGCTCCCGGCGCTGCGGTGAACATGGCGTACTCGACGCCCTTGATGGTGGTGCGGGTGAACGGCACGGCGGCGCCGGCCCGGGTCAGCGTGGTCAGGGTGCGGCCGCCGGCGCCGAGCGTCGGCACCATGCCGGTGAGTCCGTTGGCGCCGGCGCCCACGTTCACCTCGAACGACAGGGTGTTCGCCGACCACGAGATGCCGGTGTACGACGATGCGTTCCGACCGTCGAGCCAGGTGAGCAGCTGGCGGGCGGTGACCACGGGCACGCCGTGGCGCTGGGCCGAGGCCAGCACCTGGTCGCTGTCGTACGTCGTGCCCTGGTCGGTGTGCATGTTCGCGGTGAAGGCGCCGTACCGGCCTTCCGGGCCCAGCGCCGCTTCCAGGAGCGCGTCCGCGGTGAACGGGTAGCTCTGGCCGGACTCGTCGGTCATCTGGGTGGCGGCCTGGTAGACGTCGATGAGCCCACCGGTCTTGCCGGAAAAGCGCATCGGCATGCCGGAGCCGGTCATGAAGCCGGGCCGGTCCCGGATCCAGGTGCCGGGCCAGTAGTAGTAGTTGGTGTCGAGGCGGATCGTGTTGGCGGCCTCGGTGGACGCCTGGGTCGACCAGTCCGACCAGACGATGCAGTGCACCCGGTTCGTGCTGGGCGCCGCCACGCTGCGGTACTTCGCCCGCCAGGCGGCGAGCTGGTCGGTGTAGTTGGCCGCCAGCGAGCCGGTGGTGAAGTCGGCGCAGTTGGTGTTGACGTGCAGCCCGACCTCGAAGCCGCGGGCCTGGTACGCCGCCGCCTGGGTGTCGCTCAGCGGCGTGTTCGCGAACACGTACGAGGTGAAGCGCGGGCACTGCCAGTCGTCGACCACGCAGCCGGCCGGGCTGTTCGCGGTGTACTGGTCGAACCGGCCCGCCGTGCCTCCGGTGGCGTGGTCGTCGCCGGTGCCCACGACGACCGCCTTGAGGCTGCGCGGGAAGTACCAGAACCGGGGCAGCGGCTTGCGATCCAGGTTCATGGCGCCGATCAGGTTGGCCAGCAGCCGCTGCTGCTCGTCGGCCTGCGGAACGGCGACCTTGGCCAGGTTCACCCAGTCGGTCGCGCCGGCGCCGAAGTAGAGGTCGTCGGACCGGATCGGCGCGGTGCCGTCCCGCTCCTGCTTCTCCCAGGCGGGGTTGCCCTGGCGGGTGTACACCAGCGACTGAGCCAGGTCGAAGCTGAACGCCGCGGCCTGCCCACCCGCCGCGCCGACGTCGACCAGCGACACGGCCGGGTTGGCGGTGGCCGCCGTGGCGCTGGAGTAGAGCGTGGCGACCGAGCGAGCGCCGGCGAGGGTGTACCGGTCGGCGGTGCCGTGGTACTGGATCGTCTGGTCGGTGATGCCGGCACCGGGCGCGGCGGAGGTGTCCACCTTCAGGTAGCCCTCGGCCAGGGTGCCGGTGGTGGCGGTCAGCCCGAGCAGACCGGCCAGTTGCTTGTCCGGCCGGAAGGCGACGAGATTGCCGCCGTTGGTGACCCAGGTGGTGATCATGCTCGCCTGCGCGGCGGTGAGCGGCGTCGCACCCAGAAGCACAACGTCGTAGCTGTTGAGCATCGACGCGGTGACGGCGGACAGGTCGGCTGTGGCGAACTCGTTGAGGCCCTCGGTCCGCAGCACCTCGGCGAGGAACGGGGTGAACCCACCGGCGCCCGTGGCGGCCGACTTGATGACCAGCACCGGCCCGCCCGGACCCTGATCCGGTGGTGGCGGTGGCGGGGCGGCCGTGGTGAAGGACCACGTCACCGGCGTCATCACGTTGCCGGCGGCGTCGCGGGCACCGCTGACCGAGGCCGTGTAGCCGGTCGAGGTGGCCAGCGCGGCGGCCGGGGTGAACGTGGCGGCGCCGGCGCCCGCGTCGTACGTGGTGGTGCCGGTGACCACGCCGGACGGGCCGGTCAGCGTCATGGCGATGCCGGACGCGGTGACAGGCTCGCTGAAGGTCGCCACGACCGCGGTGCTGGTGGGCACGCCGACCGCACCGGCGGCCGGCGCGCGGGCGGTCAGCGTGGGCGCCGTGGTGTCCGTCGCGGTGGTGTCGAACACGACGTCGACCCAGTAGTTGGTCGCCAGGTACGTCTGCGTCGGGAACGCGCTGGCGCCGTACCGGTAGACGCCGTTACCGCCGTCCGTGCCGTTGGCCAGGGCGGTCAGCGGCCCGCGGGAAACGGCGGTCGCGAGGCCGTTCCCGGTGGCCGAGTAGAAGCCGGTGTCGGTGTGGTACGACGCCACATAGGTGGTGTTCGCCGCCACCGCCACCGGGTTGGGCAGCACGGCGGTCTGCCAGCCCGAGCCGCTCTCGCCGGTGAAGGTCACGGTCGCCAGGCGGACGCCGGTGTTGCTCCAGATCGCGCCGGTGTGGGTGCCGGTGTTGGCCGCTCCTTTGTAGAACCGCACCCCGGTGAGGTACCCGGCTGTGCTGCTCCGCAGGCGCACGCCGAGCTCCACCGCGGAGTTGTCGTTGACCGCGGCGGTGGCCGGCGTGGCGGTCGACGGCCAGATCGTGCACGGACATCCGGACCCCGAGCCGGACGCGGTGGTGAAGGTCCACGGGAAAGCGGCCATGGTGTTCCCGGCGGCATCCCTGCCACCGGCGGCCGTGGCGGTGTACGTCGTCGAGGCGGCGAGCGGGTTCGTCGGCCGTAAGGTCACCGTCCGGGTCGCCGCGTCGTAAGTGGTGGTCCCGGCCACCGGGGTGCCGCCGGCCGTGAGGGTGACGGTGGCCGTGCCGGCTTGCACCGGCTCGCTGAGGGTGGCGCTGACCGCGGTCGTGGTGGGCACACCGGAGGCGCCGGCGCCCGGGCTGGTGCCGGTGACGGTCGGCGCTGTGGTGTCGGTCCCGCTGGTGGTGAACACCACGTCGACCCAGTAGTTGGCCGACTGCCACGTGTTGGTGGGGAAGCCACCGCCCGCGCCGTACCGGTAGACGCCGTTCGCGCCGTCGGCACCGTCCCGCAGGGCGTGCAGCGGGGCGTTGTCGACCCCCGCCGTGGCGAAGGCACCGTCGTCGCTCGCGTACCGGCCGTTGGGCGCATAGTACGAGGCGACATAGGTGGTGTCGGCGGTGATCGCGACGGGGCTCGCGAAGGTGGCGGTCTGCCAGCCGGTGGCTGTCTCGGCGGTGAAGGTGACGGTGCCCAGGTTGGCGCCGGCGCCGGTCCACAGGTGTCCGATGTGGGTGCCCGAGTTGCCGCTGCCCTTGTAGAAGCGCACGCCGGTGACAAATCCATCGGTGTCCGCGCGGAACTTCACCCCCACCTCGACGGCCGCGGTGTCGGAGTCGGCCGGGGTGCCCGGCACCGCCGTCGTGGGCCAGATCGAGCACGGGCAGGTGGCGGCCGCCGCCGGGGTGACCGGGGTCAGCAGGACCACGATCAGGGCAAGGCACATCACGACCGGCGCCAGCAGCCGTCGTGACCGGTGGTTCGATCCGTCCACGGAGCGCTCCTCAGCTGCCGGCGGTGAACACGACGTCGACCCAGTAGTTGGCCGAGCCCCAGGTGTCGGTCGGGAAGCCCCCGCCGGTCCCGTAGCGGTAGACGCCGTTGGCGCCGTCGGCACCGTCCCGCAGGGCGTGCAGCGGTCCGTTGTCGACGCCGGTGGTGAAGTACCCGCTGTCGCCCGCGTAACGTCCGGTCGGCGCGTAGTACGACACGATGTAGGTGGTGCCGGCGGCGACCGGCACCGGGGTGGCGAACGTCGCGGTCTGCCAGCCGGTGGCGCTCTCGCCGGTGAACGTGACCGTGCCCAGCAGCGTCCCCGTCGCACTCCACAGATGCCCGACGTGCGTACCCCCGTTGCCGTTGCCCTTGTAGAACCGCACGGCGGTGACCCGGCCGGCCACGTCGGCCCGGAACTTCAGGCCCACCTCGACGGCCGCCGTGTCCGGGTCGGACGGCGTGGCCGGCACCGCCGAGGCGGCCCAGATCGAGCACGGGCAGCCGGTCGGCGGCGGAGTGCCGGCCGCGGTCGTGAAGGACCAGGACGTGGCGGCCATGACGTTGCCGGCGAGGTCGGCCGCGCCGCTGACCGTGGCGGTGTAGGTGGTGTCGGCGGCCAGCGCGGCGTCGGGTGTCAGCGTGGCTTTCCTGGTGGTGGCGTCGTAGGCCACGCTTGCCGGCACCGACGTGCCGCCCCCGCCCCGGAGCACCATGGCGACCGTCGAGCTCTGCACCGGTTCGCTGAACGTGGCGGTGGCCGTGGTCCCGGCCGACACTCCCGTGGCGCCGGCAGCCGGGGTCCGTGCGGTCACGGTCGGCGCGGTGGTGTCGGGTGCACCGCTGCCCGGCGTGAAGACCACGTCGACCCAGTAGTTGGCCGACTCCCAGGCCAGCGTCGGGAAGCCGGTCCCGAAGCGGTAGACGCCGTTGGCGCCGTCGACGCCGTCACCCAGGGCGTGCAACGGGACGCTGTCGACGCCCTGGCCGGCGAAGAAGCCCGGGTCGGCCGCGTACCGGCCGTTCGGGGCGTAGTACGACACCACGTAGGTGGTCCCGGCGGTCAGCGACACGGGGTTGGACAGGTTCGCCTGCTGCCAGCCGGTGGCTGACTCGCCGGCGAACGTGACGGCGGCGAGCTGGGTGCCCGAGGCGGTCCACAGGTGGCCGACGTGCGTACCGGTGTTGGCGCTGCTCTTGTAGTAACGGATCGCGGTGACCTGGCCCGCGACGTCGGCGCGGAACTTCGTGCCGACCTCGGTGCCGGTGCTGTCCGGGTCGGCGGCGATCGCCGGCGTGGCGGACGCGTCCCAGATGGTGCAGGGACAGGTGCGGGTGCCGACCGTGACCGGCACGGCCGCGTCGGTGCCGACGTTGGCGCTGTCGTCGGTGGCCCGGACGCGGATCGTGGTGCCGCCGGCGGTCCGCGGGGTCCACGCATAGGTCCAGCTGCCGCGGCCGGTCGCGGGGTGCCAGGTGACGCCGTTGTCGGTGGACACCTCGACCCCGCCGACGGTGCCGCCGCCGCTGTCGGTGGCGGTTCCGGCGATGGTGACCGGCGCACCGGCCGGCACGGTGGCGCCGGCCGCCGGTGCGGTGATGGTGGCGACCGGGCCCGCCGTGTCGGTGGAGGCGGTGGCGGTGGTGAGCCCGGCCAGCAGGGTGGCCGGCTGCACGCCCATGTCCGCGAACAGGTTGACGGTGGCCTGGCGCATCGGGGTGCTGGGCGCGCCCGATCCGCGGTCGTGGTCGCTGTCGAGTCCCCACGACCACTGGACGGTGCCGGCGCCGAACACCAGCGCACCGCTCGGTGCGCGGTACAGCGTCAGACGGTGGGTGGCACTGCCGGAGCCGTACGTCGAGCCGTGGTCCAGCAACACCTCGACGCCGGACGCGGTCGTGGTGGAGAGGCGGATCAGCCCCCGGGGCCGGGCGGCGTTGTCGGCGTCCTCGTCCCACTCGTAGCCGACGGTGCCGGTGCCCAGGGTGGCCGTAGCGCCCGCCGCCTGGGTGGCGACCGAGGTGCCGCGCCAGAACCGCATCTTGCCGTCGGCGGCCGGCACCCGCAGGCTCACCGTGCCCGAGTTGACCTCGAAGAGGGTGCCGGTCAGCCCGTTCTCCGGGCGGTTGCCGTCGGACGGCGGGCTGAACCGGGGATCACGCCAGGTGCCGGTCCACTCCGCGACCGGGTCGATCTTGGCGTTGGCGTGGGTCTCCTTGTAGCTGACCAGGGTGCGGTTGGCCGTGCCCGACCCATCGATCGCGTTCTCCCACCGGGTCTTCCAGAACACTTCGTTGCCGCTGAAGAAGGCGAGGTGGACCCCGGCGTCGCGGGCCGCCTCCACGTTCGCCCGTTGCCGGCCGGACCAGTACTCGTCGTGACCGACAGACAGGAACGCCTTGTGGTTCCTCAGCAATGCCCCGCGGGCGTCGGTGTCGACCCCGGAGAAGTAGCTGATGTCGTAGCCGTTGGCCTCGAGGAACCGCACCATCGGGTACTCCGCGTTGAAGACGGCGTCCTCGGCGCCCGTGCCGCGGGTGGTGACCGGGCGGTTGTAGCTCACCTTGTACGCGCGCCCGGCCGGCGAACCGACGTAGAGGCTGTTGCCGCCATAGGTGTTGTAGGCCTGCCACGTCGTGTCGGAGGTCTGGAATAGCAGGTCCGAACGGCGGCCGTCGTCGCGCACCACGAAGACGACGTGGCTGGCCCCGGACGTGCCGTCGGTCCGGACGAGCCGGGCGAAGTAGATGCCGGAGACCGCGGTGGCGGGCACCGCCCACGATGCCGAGACCGCCCAGTTGCCACAGTCGACCAGGCCGGTGGTGGGGCTCGACAGGCAGTCCGGCTGGGTCTGCCGCCCGACCGGGTTGACGGTGGTGACCAGCCGCGCGCCGCTGCCGCCGTACCAACCCATCCGGTAGATGTCGAGGCGGTACGAGGTCGCGGCCGATTTGATCTTGAAATTGACCGTCTCACCCAGGTTGACGCTCATCTGCGTGGTGAAGCCCTGCAGCGCGGCGGAGCCGGCGCCGGAGACGTCCCAGGTGCTGCGTGGGGTGCCGGGTCTGGTGTTCTCGCAGGCGACCGGGTTCACCAACGGCGCGCACGGATCGGCGGCGGCGGCCGGCCCCGCGGGCGCTACCGACAGGGTGGCGGCGACGACGGTCAGCGCCAGCAGCGCCCGCCAGCGAAAGGTCCTGAGATCACGCACGGAAGCCGCCTCCCTGGTCGCGCACGCCACGCGCCGCGGCCGTCGCCGAAGTGAGGTCCGGGCGCTTCGTCAGCGGCTGGACATGACGAGATCGTGAATGCAGCAGATCACACCGGGCTGTCGGCCGGACGACACCCGTGACCGCTCCGGGTGGAGGTGCGTAGATAGTCGGTCCCGTCGGGGGACGCCGTCCCGGCTGACCTGAGCGCCCGGATCGCCGATCGGCGGTGGCCACCACCCGTTCGGTCATCCGGCGACAGGTCGGGCTGGGCGGCGCCGCCGGTTTCCGACACTCGCGCTGGCCGTCCGGCGGTACCGGGCTCCCGGCCCGAGCGGCAGGATGGGTCCGTCGTCGTTCTGGGAGGCCACTTTGGACAGCACGCTCGCGACCGTGGCGGTCGTTGTCGTCACGTACAACAGCGCGCGGTTGGTGCCGGACCTCATCGCCTCGCTCGGCCCGGGTCTGGAAGGCGTCGACTGGCACCTCACGGTCGCCGACAACGCCTCCGCGGACGACTCGGTGAGCGCCGTGCGCCGGCTGGCGCCGGAGGCCACCGTGGTCGAGATGGGGCGCAACGCCGGGTATGCGGCGGGCATCAACGCCGCCGTCGCCAAGGCGGGGCCGTTCGACGCGGTGCTCGTGCTCAACCCGGACGTCCGGTTGACTCCGGGCTGCGTCCGTACGCTGCTGGGCGTCCTGCGCACCGCTGGCACCGGCGTCGCGGTGCCGTTGCTGGTCGACGGCGACGGCCGGCTCATCCACACGATGCGCCGGGAGCCGGCCACCCGGCGGGTCCTGGGCGATGCCCTGCTGGGCGCCGTCCGCGCCGGCCGGTATCCGGTCCTGGGTGAGATGGTGACCGACGAGCGGCGCTACACGGCCGAGACCGTCACCGACTGGGCCGAGGGTTCGACCGTGCTCTTCAGCGCCGAGTGCTGGCAGCGCTGCGGGCCGTGGGACGAGTCCTACTTCCTGTATTCCGAGGAGACCGACTTCGCGCTCCGCGCCCGCGACGCCGGGCTGGTCACCCGCTTCACCCCGGCCGCCCGGGCGGTGCACCTGGAGGGTGACTCCAAGGTCTCCCCCGGCCTGTGGACGCTGCTGACGCTCAACAAGGTCCGGCTCTACCGGCGGCGGCACAACGCCGTGGCCGCGGCCGGCTTCTGGGCGGCGCTGCTGCTCCGCGAGGCCAGCCGGGCGGCCCTGGGCAAGGAACCGAGCCGCCGGGCGGCCCGGGCGCTGCTCAGCCCCGCCCGGATGCGGGAGACCCCGGGCCCGCACACGGTGCAGCGGGACAACCGGGTCAGCGCAGGCGCTTGACCGTGCCGACAGCCTCGAGCTTCAGCCGGCTCAGCGGGCCCGGCCCGACCAGCGCCTCGGCGCGCAGCGAGCCGGGGGTGTCGTCGCGCCGCACGCTGTAGCGCGGCTGCAACCAGGAGCCCGCGCGGGCCCGCCGGCGGTCGCTGGTGAACACCCGGGTGTAGCCCAGCTGCCGCATCCGGCCGAGCAGCCGGCGGTCGTAGCGGCCGAGCGGACACGCCGCGGTGTCCACGCCGGTGCCGACGACGGCCGCGAGCCGGTCGCGGGCCTGCACCAGTTCGGCGTCGCTGGTCGCCGGGTCCATGCCGCGCCAGGGCCGGTGCCACATGCCGTGACTGCCGATGCCCATGCCGCTGTCGTGCAGCTGCCGCACGGCCTTCTCGTCGAGGCTCCCGGCGGACTCCAGGCGGGCGGCGAGCACGAAGAAGTCGGCGGTGAGGCCGCGCGCCAGCAGCGCGGGCAGGCCGATCTCCACGTCGGAGGTGTTGCCGTCGTCGAAGCTGAGCCGCACGGCGGGCCACTCGCGCACCTCGTCGAGCACCGCGAGGAACAGCTCCTCGCTGACCCAGTAGCGGTCCTCGCCCGGCTCCAGCTCCCGCTGCGGGGTGCCGATGCCGTGGAAGCAGATGTTGATGACGGTGCCGTTGCTCATCTCCGCCTAGCGCCTCTCCGCCGGTTCCTCGACCTGCCGGGACGACTCGTCCCGGCCCCACGCGGCGCCACCGTCGGCCGCGCGCCGGGCGGACACCGCCGCGGCCACCGTGATCGCCACGTAGCATACGGCCGCCGGCGCCAGCCACGGCCGCGGCAGCACCACGTCACGCAGCCAGGACAGCCGGGCTGCCGGGCGTACCGGGGTCACCACCTCGCCGCTCGCGGCGGCCGCGCGCATCCGGGCGTTGCCGCCGCGCACCCGCACCAGCCGCCGCACCAGATCGCCGGTGCGCCGCGGCGTGGCGACCCGGGCGGCGTAGGAGGTGACGTGCCGCTTCTCCGCGGCGGTGAACAGCGAGTCGAGGAACAGATCGTCGGCCACGAGCTCCGGGAAGCGCTCGAACCGGGCGCGGCCCGCCGCGGACAGCGCGATCACGCCCCGGCCGAACAGCCCGTCGCGGAACACCGGCAACCGGCCGTGCACGGCGAAGTAGGCCCGCACCGGCAGCGGCCGGCCGGCGAGATCGAGCTGCCGGCCGACGGTGGCGGCGAGTGCGCCGTCGCCCAGGGCGCCGGTCACCGAGCGGGCCGCCGCGGTGGTCAGCACGATGTCGGCGTCCAGGTAGACCCGCGGGAAACCGGACGCGACCGCGTCACCGGCATTGAGCGCGGCCGCCTTGCCGGCGGTGGGGAGATCGATGACCCGTACGCCGGAACGGGTGGCCGCGACGGCAGCGGTGTCGTCGGTGCAGCCGTTGGCGACCACGATCACGTCGAACTCGCCCGGGGTGGCCTCGGCGAGCAGCGCGTCGAGACAGCGGCCGATGACCGCCGCCTCGTTGTGCGCCGCGATGACGACGCTGGTCACCGCTTGTCCGCCGCGGTCGTGGAGCTGTCGTGCGCGCCCGAGCGCTGGCCCGGGATGCGGGCCGGCGGGGTGGGCAGCCGCCGGGCCAGCAGCCGCTCGAACACCGCGGCGTACGCGCCCGCCTGGTGTTCCCAGGAGAGCAGGCTCAGGAACCGGTCCCGGCCCAGCTTGCGCATCTGCAGGCGGCGGTCCGGGTCGTCCAGCAGCGCGTCGATCGCGTCCGCGAACTCGGCCGGGGTGCCGTTCGGCACGTACTCGCCGGCGTCGCCCAGCGTCGCGCGGGTCTCGGTGAGGTCGGCTGCCACGACCGGCAGGCCGCGGCCGACGTACTCAACCGTCTTGGCCATCGTCGACAGGTCGTTCATCTTGGTGGGCAGGTCCGGCTGGATGGCGATGGTCGCCTCGCGCAGCAGGTCGTCGACCGCCGCGCCGTCGAGCCAGCCGGTGAACGTCACCACGTCGTCCAGGCCGCGCTCGGTGGCCAGCTTGCGCAGGGCGGGCATGCTCTCGCCGTCCCCGGCCAGCACCATCTGCCAGCCCGTCCGGCCGCGCCGCCGGGTCAGCTCCTCGGCGGCGAGCACCGCCCCCTCGACGTTGTCCTGCGGACCGAACACCCCGAGGTACACGACTTTGTGGACGGTCTCGGCGGGCTCGCTGCCGTCCGGGCCGTCGGCCGGCGCGATCTCGGCGGTCGCCGGGCCGTTGCGCACCACGGTCACCTTGTCCGCTTTTACTCCGCGCCGGACTGCATTGTCCTTGAATGATTGATTCGTGGCGACAACTTCCGTCGCGGTGCGCAAAGTCAGCCATTCCAGCGCGGAAAGGATGCGGAAAACCCATTTGTTGGGGGTGCCCACGCGCGCGGCGTAAACCTCCGGGCACAGATCGTGGTGGTCGAAGACCCAGGGCCGGCCGATCGCCCGCAGCAGCAGCGCCAGCGGCCAATAGACGTCCGGCGGGTTGCACACCTGGACGGCATGGGCCCGACCGGCGAAAACTTCACCGATCAGGCGTACCGCGATACACAGGAAAGACCAGGCGAACTCGAACGCGAACGAGAAGACCCCGCCGCCGTAGACCACCACCGGATAAGGCTTGAGCCGGGTGTTCCGGCTGCCGGGCAAGGTGCGCAGACTCCGGTCGCCTCGCGGCGCGATGATCGTCACATCGAAGCCCCTGGCCTCCAGCGTCAGGCATTCGCGGATGACCCGGCGGTCACGCTCGGCCGGCAGGTTGGCAATGAGAATGGTGACATGCGGGTTTCTGGCCATCGCCTCGTTCGTCTCCCCCTGATTCGCAGCGAGCTCGCAGGGAACAGTGCTGGATCGGGCGAGCAGGCAGCAACCGGCTGTCCGGGCGGGACCGGGTCAGCCGTTTTATACAACGTAGATCTTGCCCTGAATTCTGGCTTTAGGTCCGCTTTGTGATTTTCTCCCATTTCGATGGAGTGTGCCCGACAATGACGGCGATAAATGGCTGCGTTTGCCCGCTATCCACCCTTGTTGACGGGAAGTGAGATGGTGGAAAACGGCTTGTCGGCTTGATGACACCCGCCGAGGCGGCAGCCGGTACCGTCCGGCAGGCTGGTTGCAAGCGACCGAAACCCGATGGAAACTGGGCCCACCGTTGCCGTCTCGCACGGGGTGTCGTGACGGGTCGGCGCCTCGACCTGTTTTGACGAGAGGGAAATTGTGGATCTCTGGGACCTCACCAGGCTGCTCCTGCGACGGTGGTACTTCGCCGTGCCGATGCTGCTGGCCTCGGTGGCTGTGGTGGTCCTGGCTGCCCAGACGGTGTCGCCCGACTACAAGGCGATGGGCTACATGCAGCTGATCCCGGCGCCCAGCACGGGCAAGATCGCGGATCCCAAGGCAAAGCAACGGCCGGTGAACCCGTGGCTCGATCTCGGCTACGCCGCCCTGGGTAACGCCGCAGCCCTGACTGTGACGGACACGACTTCGCTCGAAAAGCTCGCTGACCAGGGTTACTCGGACAGCGTGACCGTGATCCTGAACGAGCGCACGCCGCTGTTCGAGATCGAGGCCGTGGGCCACTCCAAGGAGCAGGCCACCGGCACGGTGCGGCAGGTCATCGAGCTCCTGCAGACCGACATCGCCGCGAAGCAGAAGCAGTACGGCACCCTGCCCGAGGACACCATCTCCACCCTCGTCATCAACGACGGCAGCTCGCCGGAGCAGGACGGTGGGAAGGTCAAGCGCATCCTCATCGTGGCCGCGGGCCTGGGACTGCTCATGACCACCGCGGCCACCATCGCGCTGGACTACTGGTTGCGCCGCCGCTCGCTGCGCCGCGCCGCGGACGACGACAGCGCGGACGACACCGATAAGCCGACCGACAAGCCCACCGACTCCGGGCGGTCCGGCCTGCTCGCGGAGGCCGAGAAGACGCGGGTGCTGCGCCCGGGACGGTCCCAGCCCGTGCCACCGCAGCCGGCACGGACCAACGGGCAGCCGGCACCGGGCAACGTCTACTCGAGCGACCGCCGGGCTGCGGAGGGCGGCAGCCACGCCGTGCCCCGCCAGGCGAAGGGCGCCCGTGAGGGCAACGGCGTGGCTGAACCGGAGCTCGGCGTGGACGCCACGGTCATCCTGCCGGCGCCGAACCAGACCCGCCGCGCCTCCGAGAAGAGGCGATGACTGCGTCGACGGTGCATCCGGTCGATCTCGAACCGTCCCTGATCGCGCCTCGCACCTACACCTCCCGGCGGCTACAGGTGCGGCTCGATGTGGCGACCGTCATCGCCCTGCTGGTCTGCCTGCTCTACATGCTGCCGGCCGCGCTCATCGTGCCCGGCCTCACCTTCGCCGGCCGGCCCGCGCTCGTGCTGGCGCTGGGTCTGTTCGCCTGGTGGCTGCTCGCCCGGCTCAGCCCATCGCTGTTCGTGGTAGGTCCGCAGCCGTTGCGCTGGGCCTGCCTGTTCTACCTGGCGTCGATACTGCTGTCCTACATCGCGGGCCTGCTGCGTGGGTTGCCCACCCTCGAGGCGAACCGGCAGAACTTCACGCTTCTGGTCACCTTCGAGTTCATCGGCCTCGTGCTCATGTCGGCCGACGGCATCGCCAACTGGGAACGGCTCCGGAAGGTCCTGCGCGTCTTCATCTGGGCCGCTGCGTTCATGGCGGCGGTCGGCCTCATCCAGTCGGTCTTCGAGTACGACATCGCCCAGCACCTCATCCTGCCGGGGCTGGAGGTCAAGAACGAGCTGGCCGACTTCCAGAAGCGCGGTGAGGGTGGCCTCTTCCGCGTGGCCAGCACCGCCTTCCACTACATCGAATTCAGCACCGTGATGGCCATGGCGGTCCCGTTCGGACTGCACTTCGCGCGGTTCGCGCCGACCACCCGCGGCCGGCGAACCTTCGCGCTGCTCACTCTGCTGATCGCCGCTGCGGTGCCGGTCGCGATCTCCCGCACCGGCGTGGTGGCCCTCGGCGCGGCGCTGGCGGTGATGTTCGTCGCGGCCTGGAACTGGCGCACCCGATACAACATGCTCCTGATCAGCGTTGTGGTGCTCGGCGGCATCACGGTGCTGCGGCCCGGCCTGCTCGGCACCCTGAAGGCGATGTTCCTGCTGGCCGACGAGGATCCCAGCGTCACCGGCCGCACCGACGACTACACGATGGTCAGCCACTGGTTCTCCCAGCGGCCCTGGCTCGGCCGGGGCCCGGGCACCCTCATCCCCGACCTCTACATCATCCTGGACAATCAGTGGCTGATGACGCTGGTGACCGGTGGCATCATCGGCGTTCTCGCGCTGGCGACCTTGCACATCACCTGCCTGACCCAGGCCTACGTCGCGCTGCGACGCTCAACAACCGAGGAGGACCGGCACCTCTGTGCCGCGCTGATCTCCTCCCAGGTGGTCGCGGTCTTGGTCGCCGCCACGTTCGATTCCTTCAACTTCACCACCTTCGCCTTCACCCTGGCCCTGATGTCCGGTCTGTGCGGCGCGGTGTGGCGGTTCACCCATCCGGCCCGGATCATCCGTACTTCCACTGTCAAGCGGCTGTTCGAATGAGTGCCGGCGGACGCACGGTCCGCGGCGCTGCCCGGTCCGGAGCGAAGGCCCGGACGGCCGGTCCGGACCTATGACAATTACCGGCACAACGGCAGCGGGCGGGCACGGCGACGGGATATCGTCGCCGCGGTCCGGCGACGAGTTCAGGGAGCACATGGTGGTCGACAGCGGCACAACCACCCACGTTGCGCCGGGGAGCGCCTGATGACTCTCCGCGTGGCACCCATCACCACAGTGGACGTTCCCGTGGTAGCCCGGTTCCTGCACGAGCACCTCAACAACCAGGTGCCCGTCGACGCCTGGGAGCGGGCCGTGCAGGTGCCGTGGAAGGTCACCGCACCCAATCACGGTTTCCTGCTCCGCGACGACGACGGCAAGGTGGCCGGGGCCTACCTCGCCTTCTACTCGGAGCGGACGATCGACGGCCGGGTGCGCCGGTTCTGCAACCTCGGCGCCTGGCTCGTCCTGCCCGAGCACCGCTTCCACAGCCTCAAGCTGCTCAAGGCCCTGCTCGCTCAGGAGGGCTACGAGTTCACCGACCTGTCGCCGAGCGGCAACGTCGTGCCGATCAACTCCCGCCTGGGGTTCACCTTCCTCGACACGGCCACCGCGGTCGCGCCCAACCTGCCGTGGCCGGCGCTGCCGGGCGGCGGCCGGGTCAGCGCCGATCCCACCGTCATCGAGAACACCCTGACCGGCGCCGACCTCCAGATCTACCGCGACCACGCCGGCACCGCCGCCGCCCGGCACGTGGTGCTGATCCGCGGCGACCGGCACTGCTACGTGATCTTCCGGACCGATCGCCGCAAGAACCTGCCGTTCTTCGCGTCGGTGCTGTACGTGAGTGATCCGGAGCTGTTCCACACGATGGGGCGCCGCTTCCGGAGCCACCTGCTGACCCGGCACGGCGTGCTCGCCCTGCTGGCCGAGCTGCGGGTGGTCGGTCACCGGCCGCCGCTGTCCCGGATGCTCGCGAACCCGCGCCGGAAGATGTTCCGCGGCGCCGACCTGCCCGAGCGGGACGTCGACTATCTCTACAGCGAGCTGACCTGCCTGAGCTGGTGACCCCGGCCGCACCGCACCCTCCCCTCACCAGAAGAGGTACGCCCGAGATGCGCATCCGACTGCACGACCTGCTGGCCGAGGCCGCCGGCCGGTCAGGCGACGCCCCGGCCGTGACGTTCCGCGACGACACCGTGTCCTACGCCGAGCTGTGGCACCGGGTGCGGTCGGCCGCCACCGGGCTCCGGCGGCTCGGTCTCGCGAGAGGCGACCGCGTCGCGGTGTACCTGGACAAGCGGATCGAGACGGTGACGGCCGTCTTCGCGACCTCGGCGGCCGACGGCGTGTTCGTCCCCGTCAACCCGGTCCTGCGGGCGCGGCAGGTCGCCCACATCCTCGCCGACTGCGACGCCCGGATCCTGGTCACGACGGCCGAGCGCCTGGCGACCCTGCGCGGCGAGCTGGAGCAGGTCAAGTCGCTGGAGCGGGTCATCCTCGTCGGCGGCACCGCGGCCGGCACGCCCGCCGACGGCTACGCGGTGACCTCGTGGGAGGAGCTCCCCACCGCGGCGGACCCGTCGCCGAGCGCCGCGATCGACATCGACATGGCCGCGATCCTGTACACCTCCGGCAGCACCGGCAAGCCGAAGGGCGTGGTGCTGTCGCACCGCAACCTGCTGGTCGGGGCCGAGAGCGTCAGCCACTACCTGGAGATGACCGCGGAGGACGTGGTGCTCTCCGCCCTGCCGCTGAGCTTCGACGCCGGCTTCAGCCAGCTGACGACGTCGTTCGCCGTGGGCGCCCACGTGGTCCTCGTCAACTACCTGCTCCCCCGGGACGTGGTGCGGCTCTGCGCCCGGCACAAGGTGACCGGGCTGACGTGTGTGCCGCCGCTCTGGATCCAGCTCGTCCAGCAGACGTGGCCCGAGGAGGCCGGCCGGGCCCTGCGCTACTTCGCCAACACCGGCGGCCGCATGCCCAAGAGCACGCTGGACAGTCTGCGCGCGATCTTCCCGGCCGCCCGGCCCTACCTGATGTACGGCCTGACCGAGGCGTTCCGCTCCACCTACCTCGACCCGGTGGAGGTGGACCGCCGGCCGGACTCGATCGGCAAGGCCATCCCCAACGCCGAGATCCTGGTGGTCCGCCCGGACGGCAGCCCCTGTGACCCGGGCGAGGAGGGCGAGCTGGTCCACCGCGGCGCGCTCGTGGCGATGGGCTACTGGAACGATCCGCAGCGCACCGCGGAGCGGTTCCGGCCGCTGCCGGGCGCCGAGGGTGCGCTCTCGACCGAGCTGGCCGTCTGGTCCGGCGACTCGGTCGTCCGCGACGAGGAGGGCTTCCTCTACTTCGTCGGCCGCGCCGATGAGATGATCAAGTCTTCCGGCTACCGGGTGAGCCCGACGGAGGTCGAGGAGGTCGCCTACGGCACCGGCCTGGTGCGGGACGCGGTGGCGCTCGGCGTGCCGGATCCGCAGCTGGGGCAGCGCATCGTGCTCATGGTCAGCCCGGCCGGCGCCGGCGAGCTCGCCCCGGCCGCGCTGCTGGCCCTGCTGAAGAAGGAACTCCCGCTCTACATGCTGCCCAAGGAGGTCGTGGTCCGCCCGGAGCTGCCCCGGTCGCCGAACGGCAAGTTCGACCGCAATCTGCTACGTCAGGAGTTGAACGCGTGACTCAGCACCCCTCCGCCGCCGCCTTCGCGCAGATCGACGGCAAGCTCGCCGTCGGCGGCGTGCCGGTCGACCGGCTCGCCGACCGGGTGGGCAGCACCCCGTTCTTCGCGTATGACCGGGGGCTGCTCACCGGCCGGGTCGGGCTGCTGCGCGCCACCCTGCCGGCGGACGTGCAGCTCAGCTACGCCATCAAGGCGAACCCGATGCCGGCCGTCGTGCAGCACCTCAGCGGGCTGGTGGACGCGTTCGACGTGGCCTCGGCCCTGGAGATGCGCACCGCCCTGGACACCCCGATGCCGCCGACCCGGGTGAGCTTCGCCGGCCCCGGCAAGACCGACGCGGAGCTGCGCCAGGCGGTCGCGGCGGGCGTCACCGTCGAGCTGGAGTCGGAGAACGAGGCCGCCCGGATCGCCACCGTCGGCGCCGCCCTGGGCATCCGCCCGCGGGTGGCCGTGCGGGTCAACCCCGACTTCTCGGTCAAGGGCTCCGGCATGCGCATGGGTGGCGGCCCGCAGCAGTTCGGCGTCGACGCGGAACGGGTGCCGGCCCTGCTCAAGGAGCTGGCCGCGACCGAGCTCGAGGTGCTGGGCTTCCACGTGTTCGCCGGCTCGCAGAACCTGCGCGCCGACATCATCGGTGAGGCGCAGCGCAAGACGGTGGAGCTGATGCTGCGGCTCGCCGGCGACGCGCCGGAGCCGGTCCGCTACCTCAACCTCGGCGGGGGCTTCGGCATCCCGTACACCGATCGCGACGAACCGCTCGACCTGGCCGCGATCGGCGCCAATCTGACCGCGCTGATGCGCGACGAGGTGCGGCCCCGGCTGCCCGACGCGCGGGTGGTGGTCGAGCTGGGCCGCTACCTGGTGGGCGAGTGCGGGGTCTACGTCACCCGGGTCGTCGACCGCAAGGAGTCGCGCGGCCGGACCTACCTGGTCGTCGACGGCGGCATGCACCATCAGCTGGCCGCCTCCGGCAACTTCGGCCAGGTCATCCGCCGCAACTACCCGATCGCCGTGGCCAACCGGCTGGACGAGGAGCCGGGCGAGCAGGTCACCGTGGTCGGCAGCCTGTGCACCCCGCTCGACCTGCTCGGCGACAACGTCACGCTGCCCGAGGCGGGCGTCGGCGACCTCGTGGTGCTCTACCAGGCCGGCGCGTACGGCCTGACCGCCAGCCCCACCGCATTCCTCAGCCACCCGGCGCCCGCCGAGGTGCTCCTGTGAACCCGAACGCCTCCGGAGGCAAGTCCATGGAACTGACCGGTTCGACGACCGAGGACGTCAAGGCTGTGCTGGTGTCCGTGCTCGGCATCGAGGACCGCGCCGCGACGATCGACGCCGGCACCCCGCTGCTCGGCAGCCTGCCCGAGCTCGACTCGATGGCGGTGCTGGAACTGGTCGCCGCACTCGAGCAGCGCTTCGGCGTGACCATCGACGACGACGACGTGACGGCCGAGGTCTTCGAGACCCTCGGCAGCCTCACCGAGCTGGTCACCGACAAGTTGCACTGAGCATTTCGGGCATTTTTCCGACCAATTTCCGACAGCATTTCCGGCCACTAATCGGAAGCTGTCGATTCCATTCCGGCGGGTGCTTCTATCCGCCGGCACGATTGGCCGAACGGGTGAGCGCGACGCGCTGACCGGCGCGCCTTTCTAGGTCCAAGTGTCTTGCGTGGACTTGTTGGCGAGCACTACGGTGCGCTTACATTCACGGTTGGCGTATCGGTTGCGCCTGGATCCGTGCGTCGTGGGGAGTTATCTCGGTGAGCAAAATGCCCGGCACCATCATCGGTGCGCGGTTCTCGAGCGGGTGGCGGTCCGGCATCGCCCCGGTCGTGTCGGTGATCCTGGTGCTGGTGAGCGCGTTCTGGGCGACTCCCGCCCTGGCCGCCACGGATCCGTGTGCCACGCCGGTCAACGCGATCGCCTGTGAGAACAGCAAGACCGGTTCCCCGGCGTCGGAATGGGACGACATCTGGGGCGCCGGCGACGACACCATCCAGGGCTTCGCCACCGACATGAGCGTGAACGTCGGCTCGGCGGTCAGCTTCAAGATCAAGTCTGCGGCCGCCTACCGGATCGACATTTACCGGCTGGGCTACTACGGCGGCGACGGCGCCCGCAAGTACGCGACGCTCAATCCCCCGCTGGGCGCCGCGCAGCCCAATTGCGTGACGAATCCGACAACCGAGATCTACGACTGCGGAAACTGGTCGATCTCGGCGAGCTGGACAGTTCCCACCAACACCGTCTCCGGCGTCTTCATCGCCCGGCTCACGCGCACCGACACCGGCGGGGCGAGCCAGATTCCGTTCGTCGTCCGCAACGACGCCAGCACCTCGAAGCTCTTCTTCAAGACCTCGGACGCGACCTGGCAGGCGTACAACACCTACGGCGGCTCGAACTTCTACTGGGGCGGCGCGAACGGCCGGGCGCTGAAGGTCAGTTACAACCGGCCCTTCGAGACCCGCAACGTCGGCAACGGGCGCGACTACCTGTTCAGCAACGAGTTCGCGATGATCCGCTTCCTCGAGCGCAACGGCTACGACGTCAGCTACACCACGGACGTCGACTCCGACCGCCGCGGCCAGCTGATCCGCAACCACAAGACGTTCCTCTCGGTCGGCCACGACGAGTACTGGTCCGGCGGCCAGCGCGCGCAGGTCGAGGCGGCCCGCGACGCCGGCGTCAACCTCGCCTTCTTCAGCGGCAACGAGGTCTACTGGAAGACCCGCTGGGAGACCAGCGTCGACGGCACCAACACGCCGTACCGGACGCTGGTCTGCTACAAGGAGACGTGGGCGGGGGCGAAGATCGACCCGTCGTCGGAATGGACAGGTACGTGGCGTGATCCCCGGTTCACCCCGCCCTCCGACGGCAACAAGCCGGAGAACGCGCTGACCGGCACCGCGTACATGTCGAACAACACCGACCTCGCCATGCAGGTCCCGGCGGAGCAGGGCCGCAACCGGTTCTGGCGGAACACCAGCGTGGCCGACCTGGCCACCGGCACGACCGCCACGCTCGCCCCGCACACCGTCGGCTACGAGTCCGACGAGGACCTCGACAACGGCTTCCGGCCGGAGGGCCTGATCCGGCTGTCCACCACCACCGGGGAAGCGCCCGAATACCTACGCGACTTCGGGCTGGTGGTGTCGCCGGGCACGACGACGCACCACATGACGTTCTACCGCGCGGCGAGCGGCGCCCTGGTCTTCGGCGCCGGCACCATCCAGTGGGCGTGGGGTCTCGACGCCGAGCACGACGGCACGCAGGCCCCCGCCGACTCGCGGATGCAGCAGGCCACCGTGAACCTGCTCGCCGACATGGGCGCCCAGCCGACCACCCTGATGTCCGGGCTCTCCGCGGCCTCGGCCTCCACCGACACGACCGCGCCGGAGACCACCATCACGTCGCCCGCCAACGGCAGCAAGGTGACCAACGGCAGCAAGGTGACCCTGACGGGCACCGCCACCGACGCCGGTGGCGGCCGCGTCGCCGGCGTGGAGGTCTCCACCGACGGCGGCGGCACCTGGCACCCGGCGACCGGCACGTCCTCGTGGACCTACAAGTTCTACAGCAACGGCGCGGCAGCGCAGCTGCTGAAGGCCCGGGCGGTGGACGACAGCGGCAACATCGAGCAGAGCCCCGACGGCGTCACCCTCGACCTGGACGGCTCCAGCTCGCTGTTCGGTCAGCGAGTGCCGGAGGTGCCGGCGGCCGACGACGGCGCGGCGGTCACCCTGGGCGTCAAGTTCACGCCGCAGACCGACGGCAACGTCACCTCCGTGCGCTTCTACAAGGGCACGGGCAACACCGGCAACCACCGTGGCGCGATCTGGTCGTCGACCGGCGAGCTGCTGCGCACCGGCACGTTCGCCAACGAGACGAGCAGCGGCTGGCAGACGCTGAAGTTCTCCAGCCCGCTCCCGGTCACCCGCAACACGACGTACGTGGCCTCGTACTACGCGCCGAACGGCCGCTACGCCGCGGACGACCGCTTCTTCAGCTCACTGCCGTACCAGGCCTTCCCGCTCACCGCGGCCCGCGGCTCGAGCACGAACGGCAACGGCGTGTTCCGGATGGGCGACGGCTTCCCGGTGGAGAATTCCTCCACGAACGCCAACTACTACGTCGACGTGCTGTTCGTCGACGGCGATACCGCACCGCCGAGCGTGCTCGGCACCACGCCGGAGGACGGCGAGAACGGCGTTGACCTCGACGCTCAGCCCTCGGCTCTGGTCAGCAAACCGCTGGCACCCGCCAGCGTGCAGATGACAGTGAAGACCGCCGCCGACGTGGCGGTCACCGGGACCACCTCGTACGACAACGCCACCCGGACGGTGCGCTTCACCCCGCAGGCCGGCCTGGCGGGCGGGGTCACCTACACCGCGACGGTCACCGCCCAGGACACCCAGGGGCGGGCGATGACCACGCCGTTCTCGTGGTCCTTCACCACGACGCCGTACACGGATGTCCGCACGCTGCTGCCGACCGGCGCCCTGCCGCAGACCGCTTCCTCGGGTGACCCGGATTCGGTCAGCCTCGGGGTGAAGTTCACCCCGGCGGTCGACGGCAAGCTGATCGGTGTCCGCTACTACAAGGGCCCGGGCAACACCGGTACGCACACCGGCAGCCTCTACACGGCGGGCGGCCAGCTCATCACCAAGGCGACGTTCGGCGCCGGCACCAACTCCGGCTGGCAGAAGGTGTTCTTCGCGCAGCCGGTCAACGTGACGGCCGGGACCACCTACGTCGCCGCGTACTGGGCGTCGAACGGCAACTACTCCTACAGCTCCGGTTACTTCAACGAGGCGTACGCCACCGACGACCGCTACCTGACCGCACCCGGCGGCAGCAACGGCGTCTACGGCTACGGCGGCGACGTGTTCCCGTCCAACAGCTACAACTCGACCAACTACTGGGTCGACCCGCTGTACGTGCCGGACGGCCCGCCGCCCGCGCCGCCCACCCAGCCGGACCCGCCGGCCGGCGCCGCGACGATCCTCGGCAACCGGACGCCCGCGGTGGCGGCGTTCAACGACGGCTCGTCCATCGAGGTCGGGGTCAAGTTCCGGGCCGGCGTCGCCGGCACCGTCAAGGGCCTGCGCTTCTACAAGGGCGCCGAGAACACCGGCACCCACACCGGGACGCTCTGGACGGCGGGCGGCCAGCAGAAGGCCACCGGCACGTTCATCAACGAGTCGGCTTCGGGGTGGCAGACGCTACTGTTCGACGAGCCGGTGGCGATCACGGCGGACACGGACTACGTCGCGTCGTACCACAGCACGAGCGGCCGCTACGCAGTCGACGTCAACGAGTTCGCGAGCACGGTGCAGAACGGTCAGTTGACAGTGGAGCCCGGCGGGGGTCTGTACCGCTACGGTGCTTCCGACTTCCCGAACGGTACGACGAACCACAACTTCTGGGTGGACGTCTACTTCTTCCCGGCTGGCAACTAGGGGACGCGGAGCCGACAGTAGCGCGGGGGCTACGCATTTATGATGACCGACGTATCCGAACGAGAGGGGTGAGCAGTGGCCAGGAAAGTGTCACCGCAGCCGTTGCGGAGCAGGCCCCGGGTCACTGTCGTGATCCCCTGCTACAACTACGGCCGGTTCCTGGCCCCGTGCCTGGCGAGCGTGCTCGATGCGGAGGGGCTCGAGGTCGACGCGATCATCGTTGACGACGCCTCCCCGGACGGCAGCGTGACCATCGCCCGGGAGATCGCCGAGCGGGATCCCCGGGTCCGGGTCATCGAGCACCGCGTCAACCAGGGTCACATCGCCACCTACAACGAGGGTCTCGCGGCGGCCGAGGGCGAGTACGTGATGCTCCTCTCGGCCGACGACGTGGTGACCCCCGGGGCGCTGACCCGCTCGGCCGCGCTGCTGCAGGCGCACCCCGAGGTCGGCATGGTGTACGGCTTCTCCCGCCGCTTCTTCACCGACACGCCGCCGGCGGCCCGCGCGAATCTGCGGTCCTGGACCATCTGGGACGGGCCCGAGTGGGTCGAGAAGGTGTGCCGGACGGTCAGCAACCCGATCTACACGCCCGAGGTGCTGATGCGCACCTCGGTGATGCACGAGCTGGTGGGCTACGACCCGCGGCTGCCGCACGCCGCGGACTTCCTGCTCTGGCTGCGCGCCGGAACTCGCGCGGGCATCGGCCGGGTCAACGGCGTGGACCAGGCGTTCTACCGGGTCCACGGCGCGAACATGCACGTCGAGCAGTATTCCGGCGCGGTGCGGGACATCCAGGAGCGCCATCTCGCCCTGGAGATCCTGTTCAAGGAGGACGGTCACCTCATCCCGGATGCCGAAGCCCTGCACGAGGCGTCCCTGCGGGCGCTGGCCCGGGAGGCGCTGGTGCTGGCCACCCAGCCCTATGAGCACGGCAGGCCGGCGGAGGAGCTGCGCGGCCAGGCCGACCAGCTGCGCCAGCTGGCGGAGCTCGCGGCCGAGATCTGGCCCGAATCGAAGGAGAGCAAGCTGAGCCGCAGCTATCAGCGTCACGTCGCGCGCACCCAGCAGGGCAAGGGACCCCTGGTCACCGCCCCGGTCAACGCGTTCCGTGACCGCGTGGTCCGGCACCTGGGCTGGCGCCGCTGGCGCCGGTCCGGCGTCTCCCCGGCGGTGCGGTCGCTGTGACGGACAAGCTGCCCGCCGGCCCGGACGACGTCATCCAGCTCACCGGGTTGACCAAGCTGTACGAGCCGACGCCCCGCTGGATGCGGGTGTTCGCCCGGTCGCACATGACCGAGCCGGTCCGCGCGCTCGACGGCGTCGACCTCACCGTCCGGGCCGGGGAGATCTGCGCGATCGTCGGCCCGAACGGCGCCGGCAAGACGACGATGTTCCGCATCCTGGTCGGCCTGACCACGGCCACCGGCGGCAAGGCGACCGTGCTCGGCTTCGACGCCGACCGCGACTCCGAGCAGGTCCGCCAGGTGGTGGGCTGGATGCCGTCGGAGGACCGGAGCCTGCTCATGCGGGCGACCGCGCGGGAGAACCTCCAGCTGCACGGCCGGCTGCAGGGCATGCCGCGGCGCGAGCTCGCCGAGCGGATCCCGTGGGTGCTGGAGACGGTCAACCTCACCCCCCAGACGGAGTCGGTCGTGGCCGGCCTGTCCGCGGGCATGCGGGCGCGGCTGCGGCTGGCCCGCGCGCTGCTGCCCGGCCCGCGCGCGCTCATCCTCGACGAGCCCACCGGGGCGGTCGACCCGATCGCCGCGCACGGCCTGCTCACGCTCATCATGGACCTGGTCAAGCAGGAGCAGCTCGCCGTGCTCATCTCCTCGCACCGGCTGGAGGAGATCGAGGCGCTGCAGTCCCAGGCCCTGCTGCTCGACCGGGGCCGGGTGAAGTATTCCGGCGACCTGGACAGCCTGCGCCGCGAGTGGGAACGGCCCGAGATGGAGTTCGTCCTCGACGACCCGGGCACCGCGCGAGAGCTCGCGGACAACCTGATCGGGCAGGGGCTGCAGGTCGAGGTCGACGACGTGAGCGTGCGGTGCCGCCCGAACGGCGCCGAGCCGGTGGGCGCGGTGCTGTCCCGGCTGGGCCACCTGACCTCCGCTGTCCGTCACGTCCGGGAGATCCCTATGCCGCTGCGCGATCTCATCGCCCAGGTCTACAAGGACGGTGACCCGCGATGAGCATGGCCTACCCCAGCGCGGTGCACCGGCGCAGCCTGGCCCGCAAGACCCTGGACACGTTCGAGGGCTACATCCGCATCGACCTCGTCGAGGAGCGGATGTTCCCGGCGTCGACGGTGTTGCGCTACCTGGCTGTGGCGTTCCCGGTGTTCCTCTACTACTTCCAGAGCACGTTCCTGGCGATCAGCGACGACCTGTTCATGACGATGCTGATCGGCACGGCGGTCATCGCGGGTCTGCAGGACGCGCTCACCGGGCTCACCAGCCGACTGAGCTTCGCGATGGAGCGCGGCACGCTGGAGACGTACCTCGTCGAGCCGGTGCCGTGGGCGCTGATCCCGGTGGCGATGAACATCTGGCGCAGCCTCACCGGTGCCCTGCTGGCCTGCGCGATGGTGGCGCTCGGCTGTCTGCTCGGCGGCACCATCGACGCGAGCGCGATCCCGCTGGCCCTGCTGGTGCTCTTCCTCGGCATCGCCGCCTGCAACGCGCTGGGCTCGTTCGCCGCGGCGTTCATCCTGCTGTTCAAGCGGGGTGAGCCGGTGGTGGCGCTCTACAGCCTGGCCGCGTCGGTGCTGGGTGGCGCGCTGTTCCCGATCGCCGTCCTGCCCGACTGGATCCGCTGGGCGAGCTACCTCGTGCCGCACACGTACGTCATCGACGCCACCCGCCGGCTGCTCATGGGCGACGCCGCCACCAGTCACATGGCGCCCGGCCTGTCCATCGGCATCCTGGCGGTCTTCACCGTGATCTCGTTCATCGCGGGCCTGTTCGTCTTCGACCGGTCGCTCCGGCTCGCCCGACGTCTGGGGATCCTCAGCATATGAGCGCCATGTTCTCCGCCGACCGCCGTCGGAAGGCGTTGCGGGTGCTGCGCACCGCCGGTCCCCGGGGCCTCGCCCAGCGCGTCGTCCGGGCGGCCTACACCCGGCTCGGCGCGTCCGAGCTGGAAGCCCTGCTGGATCTGGACCTGATCGCGGACTCGCGCCGGCTGTCGCTGCCGGTGCCCGCCGAGCAGCCGGCCCGCGGCACGCCGCTGACGGTCGGCTGGATCTGCACGCCCCCGGCGCCCGGCTCCGGCGGTCACACCACCATGTTCCGCATGGTGGAGGGCATGGAGGCGGCCGGGCACAAGTGCATCCTCTACATCCACGACGTGTACGGCGGCGACCTGGCCCAGCAGGAGCGGGTCATCCGCGACAGCTGGCCGGGGATGCGCGCCGAGGTGCGTTCGGTGGTCGAAGGGCTGGCCCCGATCGACGCGTACGTGGCCTCCGGGTGGGAGACCGCGCACGTGCTGGCGGCGCACTCCGACGTGGCCACCCGCAGGCTCTACTTCATCCAGGACTTCGAGCCGCTGTTCTACCCGGCCGGCTCGCACTCGGTGCTCGCCGAGGACACGTACCGGTTCGGGTTCCGCTCGATCGTGGTCGGGCCGATGCTGGCCGACCTGCTCCGGGACAGGTTCGGGATCGAGGCGAGCATCGCCGAGTTCGGCTGCGACACCTCCGTCTACCGGCTGACCAACCCGGCGCCCCGCACCGGCGTGGTGTTCTACGCCAAGCGCGACTACGCCCGGCGCGGCTTCATCCTGGGCGCGCTGGCGCTGCGCGAGTTCCACCGCCGGCACCCGGAGCAGGAGATCCACCTGTTCGGCGACGCCTCGGTCAAGCTGCCGTTCCCCCACACCAACCACGGCACGCTCCGGCCGGCCGAGCTCAGCGAGCTCTACAACCGCTGTGCGGCGGGCATCGCGATGTCGTTCACCAACCTGTCGCTGGTGCCCGACGAGATGCTGGCGTGCGGCGTGGTGCCGGTGGTCGGCGAGTCGTCCTACGCCAAGGCCAGCATGGACAACCCGCACGTCCGGTGGGTGCCGCCCACCGGCTCGGCCATCGCGGACGCGCTCAGCGACATCGTCTCCGGCGGCGGGCCGGCCCCCGAGCAGGTGGCCGCCAACATCCGGCAGACGCCGTGGGAGACCGCCAAGCGGGTCACCCGGGAAACCATCGAGGACGAGGTCTACGGGCCGGCCTGAGCGGCCGGCCCCTCCCCTCGCGTCGCTAGGCCGCGGCTTCCTCGCCCGCGGCCAGCAGATTGATCAGGAACGCCACCGTGGTGGCGTCCGCGTCGTGCTGCCCGCCGAGCAGGCCGTCGAGCCAGTCGTGGCGGAGCACCGGAACCGCGTAGAGACCCGCGCAGGACTTGGGCTCGGCCCGCCAGTGGGCCAGCACCAGCGCCGCGTACTCGGTGGCGCCCAGCTGGGGGCGCCGGCCGCGGGTGAGGCGCTGCCCGACCTTCCGGACGACCTTGCGGGCTTCGACCGTACGGGTGGCCAGCCGTCCCCGCAGCGACCGGGTGCCGAGCGCGGCGGGCACCAGCCCCGTGTCCAGCGGCACGGCCGCGAGCTCGGTGTCCAGCCGGGTCATCAGCCGGCCCAGCAGCTGAGAGTCGCGCTTGTCCGCCGGGGCGACGGCCAGGGCCAGCTCGATGAAGCGCCGGTCGAACATCGGGTTGACGAAGTGCCGCCGGACCGCCGCGACGGTGCCGTGCACGCCCGCCCAGCGGTGCATGCGGTGCAGCAGGTAGAACTCGTCGGTCGCCCGCAGCCAGTCGCCCGGGGCGAAGAACT
This sequence comes from Actinoplanes sp. NPDC049599, assembly GCF_044465625.1. NCBI lineage: Bacteria > Bacillati > Actinomycetota > Actinomycetes > Micromonosporales > Micromonosporaceae > Actinoplanes > Actinoplanes sp. NPDC049599. The sequence continues at coordinate 137,297 of NZ_JBITLX010000014.1, read as the reverse complement.
CGGTGAGTCGCTCCAGGGTGGATTCCCGGGCAGCGGCGAGCACCGCGGGGTCGAGCGCCTCGGGTGCGACGGCCTCGTTGCTGAACAGCCGCCACCGCGCCAGCCGCTCCACCAGCTGCGGGGACGTGGTGGCGGTGGCGGGCTGGCCGGCGTAGTAGAAGCCGCGGGCCACCTCGCCGCCGAGGCCGGAGAGCCGGTGCCCCTGCTCCAGGTGGCTCTCGGCGAGCAGCAGCGGCGCCAGCGCCAGCGGACTGGCCTGGCACTCCAGCGCCCGGGCCGCCTCCAGCGCCAGCTGGTGCGCCTCGTGCGGCTCCGGCCACCGCTGCTCGTCCATGCGGTGCACCTGGTGGCGCATGCCGTACCTGCGGGAGAGCTCGGCCGCGATCCGGACGTCCGCGCTCCGGCCCGAGCCCAGCGTCAGCGTGCACAGCCCCCTGCGCTGCTCGGGCGGCAGGGCCGCGAGCAGGATCCGCGAGTCGTGGCCACCGGTGAGCTGGAGCACGGCCTCGGGGTGCCGGCCGACGTAGCTGGTCTCGAACGCGCGGAGGATGTCGGCCATCTCGGCAACGGCGTCGTCCAGGTCCGGCGCCTGGGCCGGGCGGGCCGGTGGCGCCGCGTACTGTCGGCAGGTGAGCCGGCCCTCGCTCAAGGTGGCGATGGTCGCCGGCGGCAGGGCACGGACGCCGGGGAACACCGTCGCGTCGCCGATCTGCCAGCCGATCAGGGCCTGCGCGCCCAGGCCCGCCGGGTCGAAACCGCCGCCGGCCAGCGCGGCCAGCGCCCGCGCGCTCGTCGACACCGCCGCGACGCCGGGGCCCGTCCACCGGTAGAGCTGCCGGAATCCCAGCCAGTCACCGGCGATCACGACCGGTGCGCCGGCCGCCGGGCGGTGCGCCGCCGCGAACGGGGGCAGCAGGTCGATCAGCCGGGACTCGCCGGCCAGCAGCTCGCCGAGGTCAGCCGTCGGCACCTCGGCCAGCCGGGTCCGGACGGCGCGTGACAACCGCACCGTGAAAGGACCACCGCCCGCCGGAGGGACGTCCTCCGCCTCGGACCCCGCGCCGGCGATCCAGCCGTCGGCCGTCTCCTCGACGTGGTCGACGACGGTGTCCGCGTCGGCCAGAAACGCCAGCGCCTCCGGCAGCGGGCGGCGCAGACGCTCAGCCGCGCCCGGGGCGAGGGACACACACAGGAAGGCTCTCATCGGACAGCGATACCCCGCTCATCAGTTGGCCGGTGCCACCGGCTTGCCGTCGTCCTGCCAGGTGTTGTTCTTCCAGCGGTTGCCGGGCAGACCGGAGTTGAAACTGGTCACGGGTCCGTAGCCACCGCACTTGCCGTTGCGGCCGCGCTGGAACACGTTGTCCTCGACGACGATGTCACGCACCCCGGAGGTGTGCGCCTTGCCGGCCGTGGCGCCGCCGTAGAGGCAGTACGAGATGTCCGGGTTGGCGCCCAGCAGGTTGTTCCGGATCGTCACCCCGGACACGGGCCCGAAGTCGGCGAACAGGTTGATGTTGCCCGAGCACCCGCCGCCGGAGTTGTTCGACTTGGCGTCGCAGGCGATGGTGTTGTGGATCAGTGTCACGTTGCTGCGACCACCGTCGCCGGTGTCGTTGGCCAGGAAGCCGCCGAGGTGCCAGTCGACGTTGTCGGGGATCAGCTGCCCGTGCAGCCAGGAGTCCCGGATGTCGCAGTTCGCGGCGCAGGTCACCGCCGTCGCTCCACCGTGGATGTTCGACCGGCGGATCGTCATGTTGGTGCTCAGCACCGCCGGCCCCTGCCACATGCCGGCCGAGACCTCGGAATCCTCGAGCGTGAAGGAGAACTCGGTGGCCTCGGTCGTGGTGAGGGTGCCCTTGACGAGACTCTTGCGGATGACCACGCCCTGCGCCCGGATCATGAACGGATCACAATTGATGATCTTTCCGGTGACCTCGAACCCATTCCTGGTGACCGTGCAGGGCCCGGAGTAGGCGCTCAGCTGGGTGCCGGACGGCACCCCGGTGTTGCCCGGGCCCGGGAAGCCGCCCGCGGCATCGAGGGTCGTCTTGCCCAGGCTGGCCTGGGGCGCCTTCGCCGACGACGACGGGACGCTGCTGCTCGGGGCGGCGCTGCCCGGCGCCGACAAGGTGGGCACGGGCGAGCCGAGGCCGGGCGACGGAGCGCCCTGGGTCGCGGCGACCGGTTCACCGGCCGGCGAGCGGTATTCGTTGATCAGGAAGCCCGCGGCGAGGACGATCACCGCCGCGAGCACGGCGACCGCCGCCATGGCGCGCCGGCGTGGCCGTTTTCCGTTGGTGCTGGGTGCACCCGACTCGGTCACCGTTCTTCCCTTCCGGTCATGGAGCGCTCACTGGGTCCGGACCACCGCCGGTGACCAGGCCTCGGACACCAGCAGTCGCGGCGCACCGGTGCCGTCGGCGGGAACCTGCCAGACGTCGCTCGACGCCGAACCGGCGGCCTCCCGGGGCAGCCCGTAGACCACCGTCCGGTCGTCGAGCCATTCCACCTGGTCGTCGACGCTGTGCGTCTCCGCCAGCAGGGTCTCGGTGCGCTTCCGCAGGTCGTACACGGCCAGCCGCCACCGGCCCGGCGGCAGGTCACCGTGCTTCTTGAAGGCGATGCGGGTGCCGTCCGGCGACAGCGACGGGCACTCCACGTCGCCGCGCAGGGCGGTCACCGTACGCGTGGTCAGGCTGCCCGCGACCAGCCAGGTCCTGCCACCGGACGCCGCGGTCGCGTAGAACCGGTCGTCGTCCACGAACGTGACGCCCCAAAAGTTCCGGTCAGCCGCCTTGAGCGGCTTGCCGTCGACGATCAGCCGGAACTTCTCGAGGTCACCGACCACTTCGCCGCCGGTGCGGGTCACGATGGTCCGGGTGGAGAACTGGCCCGGGTTGGCGTAGGAGTCGCCGAAGACGAACGTCGTGGTGGCTGCCAGCGAGCCGTCACGGGAGAGCCGGGCGCGGCTCGGCACTCCGGTCAGCGGCAGGTCGCGCGCCGACGACCAGGAGCTGTCGAGCAGCTTGGCCTCGTACTTGGTGACCAGGCCCCGCTGCGCCGACAGGCAGATCGCGTCCTCGGCCGTGGCGTACACCCGCTCACAGGACGCCGGCGTGAAGGTCCGGGGGCCGTCCGGCGCGGCAAGCGGCACCACCGCCACCCGCCCGTAGTTCTCGCCCAGCGCGGTGCTGCGAAAGACCAGGTGGGGTTTCGTGCGCAGGGTCGTGAGGTCACCGCCGACGGCGACGGCGGGGGCGTTGGCGCGGGTCTCAGCCTGGCTCATCCGGACGTTCCAGACGTACCCGCCGGCGGCTAGCGCAACGGCAAGCAGGATCGCGACCAACAACACGATGCGCAGCCGGATGCTCATGCGGGCGTCTCCGCCCGGTCGATGCCCCGCAGCAGCCACCCGGCCGCCGGCACGGCCGCGGCGAGCAGCACCGCGAACAGGATCAGGGACCGGCTGGGGCCCTGCAGGCTCCACAGCAGACCGAACAGCACCGAGGACGCGAACCGGGTCAGCGCCACCACGGTCTGCGCCGCCGCGATGCCGCTCCCCCGCGTCTCGGCCGGCACCAGTCGGCTGATCAGCGCGGGCAGCACCCCGTCGGTCGCCGCGTAGAAGACGCCGAGCAGCGTCAGCACGGCGAGGGTCAGCCCGATGCCGCCGGCCGGCAGCGCGGCCAGCAGGTAACACGCGAACAGCGCGCCGTGCCCGGCCACCAGGACGCGGGCCCGGCCCACCCGGTCGGAGAGCCGGCCCAGGGGTACGGCGAGCGCCAGGTACGCGACGTTCGTGCCGACGTACAGCAGCGGGAAGTACCCGGCGGCGAAGTCGTCACGTTCCTGCAGCGACAGGTACAGGAAGCCGTCGCCGACGGTGAGCAGGCCGAGCACCGCGGCGGCGATCAGCGGGCGCCGCAGGTCGCGGCCGGCGACATCCCGCATCGCCCGGCGCAGCCCGACCCGGGCGGCACCGGCGGTGGTGCGCAGGTTGGGCACGAACAGCACCAGGACCGCCAGGCCGGCCAGCGCGAACGCGAACGACACCACAAAGATCGAGTCGTAGCTGCCCGGCACGCTCGCCAGCAGCGCGAACGCCACCAACGGCCCGAGCGCGGCGCCGACCGTGTCGAGCGCGCGGTGCACGCCGAACGCGCGGCCCAGCATCTTCGGATCGGAGGACTCGGCGATGAGGGCGTCGCGGGGGGCCGTACGCAGGCCCTTGCCGAGCCGGTCGGCGGTCACCACCGCGGTGATGGCGGCGAAACCCGCGGCGGGCAGCATCGCGATCCGGCTCAGCGCCGACGCGCCGTACCCGAGCACCGCCACCCACTTGGGCTGACCACCCCGGTCCGCGGCATAACCGCCGGCGATCCGGACGAACGCGCTGACACCCTGATAGAGCCCGTCCAGGAAGCCGTACGCGACGGGGCTGAGCCCGACCACCGCGGTCAGGTACAGCGGCAGGATCGACGCCACCATCTCCGACGAGACGTCGGTCAGCAGGCTGACCAGGCCGAGCAGCACCACCGTCGACGAAACCCGCCGCACGGTGCTACCGGTCCTCGGCCCCTCGTCGGCTCCGGGCCGGTCCCGCAGCGACACGTACACGCTTTTCTTCCCCACCTTCCCGGCCCGCCCACAGGACGGGCGGCCTCACGCTACCGATGACGGCTGCCCCGGTGCCCGGCCCGTTCCGCCCGACCTGGCGGCGGATCGGGCGGCACCACCCCGACGTTCAGGCATCCCGTCCGGGACCGGCCACACCCGGCCGGTCGGCGAGGCGACCGACGGTCCATGGGAGACGGGTGTTTCCACCATCTGCCGGTCCTCCTTCAGCGGCTCGGCAGCTCAGCGGAGGGCGTCGGTCAACGCCTCGGCCACCCGCTCCTGCTGGTCCGGGGTGATCTGCGGGTAGATCGGCAGGGACAGGATCTCCGGCCCGGCCTTCTCGGCGTGCGGGAACGACCCGCCCAACTCGGCGAACGCGCCCGTCCGGTGCACCGGAACCGGGTAGTGGATCGCCGCGCCGACGCCTGCCGCGTTGAGCTTGGCCAGCACCTCGTCGCGGCGCGGCACCCGGATGCAGTAGATGTGCCACACGTGCTCGTTGCCGTCCAGTGTCACCGGGCGGACCACGTCGGCGAGCCCGGCCAGCAGCTCGTCGTAGCGGGCCGCGGCGGCGCGGCGGCGGTCGTTCCAGCCGGCCAGGCGGGTCAGCTTGGCGCGCAGCACCACCGCCTGCAGGCCGTCGAGGCGGCTGTTCACGCCGATCAGGTCGTGGGTGTACTTTTTCAGGCCGCCGTGGCTGCCCAGCGTGCGTACCGTGGTGGCCAGCTCCGCCGAGGCGGTGACGACCGCGCCGGCGTCGCCGTAGGCGCCCAGGTTCTTGCCCGGGTAGAAGCTGGTGGCGGCGATGCCGTCGGTGCCCGCGGCGCGGCCGTGGCGGGTTGCGCCCTGGCTCTGCGCGGCATCCTCGACGATGGCCACGTCGCGGCCCGCCAGGCCGGCGCGCAGCTGCTCGACCGGGGCCAGCTGGCCGTAGAGGTGGACCGGCGCGATCGCGCGGGTGGCCGGTGTGACGGCCGCGAGCGCGGCTTCGACGTCGATGAGACAGGTACGGGGGTCGCAGTCGACCAGCACGATGCGGGCGCCGGCGCGGGCGACGGCCTCGGCGGTGGCGATGAACGTGTTGGCCGGCAGGATCACCTCGGTGCCGGGGCCGACGCCCACGGCGCGCAGGGCGAGTTCCAGGGCGTCGGTGCCGTTGGCCACCCCGACGCAGTGCGGCAGGCCGGAGAACGCCGCGTACTCCTGCTCGAACGCGGCCACCTCGGCGCCGCCGATGAAGGCCGTCTCGGCGATGATGCGCTTGAAGCCGGCCTCGACCTCCTCGGCCACCTCCGCGTGGGCCGCGGCCAGGTCGACGAGCGGGATCTTGGTCATGCTGTCTCCTCCTTGGTGCTGCGCAGAAAACGGGCGGGGCCACCGACCCAGACCTCGCCGGGGGGCACGTCGCTCAACACGACCGAGCCCATGCCGACCAGCGACCAGGCGCCCACGGTGACGCCCTCGCGGACGAGGGCTCCGGCACCCACGTACGCGCCTTCTTCGAGCACCGCCCCGCCGCCCAGCCGGACTCCGGAGGCGACGGTGGCGTAGTCGCCCACCCGGTCGTCGTGGGTGAGCACGGCCTGCGGCATGACCGCGACGTGGGAGCCGACTGTCACGTCGGCCGTCAGCACCGTACCGGCGAGCAGCACGCTGCCCGGACCGACGACGCAGCCGGACCCGACGACGGCGGCCGGGTGCACGATCGTGGCGTACCGCTCGGCCGGCAGGCCGAGCCGCGTCACGATGCGCTGCCGCGCGGTGTAGTTGCGCGGATTGCCCACGCACACCACCACGGCGGCCTCGTCCCCGGTTTCCGAGACCGGGCCGAGGATCGGCAGCCCGGAGCGGGTCGTGCCGCGCAGCGCCGGATCGTCGTCGAGGAAGCCGAGCACCCGCCAGCCGGCGGCCGTGGCGGCGGCTGCCGTCTCCCGGGCGAACCCGCCCGCCCCGACGATGACCAGATCCCTCACCGGCGGGCCAGGTCGCGCAGGACGCCGACGATGTGGTCCTGGTCGTCGGCGGTCAGCGCGTGGTGCAGCGGCAGGATCAGCGAGTCGCGGGTGATCCGCTCGGTCACCGGCAGCGGGCCGGGGGTGACGTCCGCGTACGCCGGCTCCAGGTGCGCCGCCATGATGCCGCGCCGGGCCGACACACCCTGGGCGGCGAGCTCGGCCAGCGCCTCGTCGCGGCCCGTGCCGAAGGACGGGTTGAGCAGCACCCAGAACGACTGGTAGTTGGTCTGGCCGTAGGCCGGGTCGCGGACCGGCACCAGGCCGTCGATGCCGGCCAGCAGCTCCTGGTAGCGGGCGGCGAGCGCCCGGCGCTGCGCGACCAGGCCGGCCAGCCGGCCGAGCTGGACCAGCCCGACGGCCGCCTGGATGTCGGTCATCCGGTAGTTGTAGGCGGTTTCCAGATACGCCTCCAGGACCGGTTGCGTGCTGGCGTGCCGGTCGGCGGCGGAGACGTTCATGCCGTGTTCCCGCAGCCGGCGCAGGCGGGTGGCCCAGTCGGCGTCGTCGACGGTGACCATGCCGCCCTCGCCGGTGGTGATGAGCTTGCGGGGGTGGAACGACCACGCGGCGATCGCGGCGCCCGCGCCCGCCGGCTGGCCGTACGCGGTCGAGCCGGCCGCGCACGCCGCGTCCTCGACCAGGCCGACACCCCAGCCGTCGGCGGCCTTGCGCAGCGCGGCGGTGTCGAACGGGACGCCGCCCTGGTGCACGGCGATGACCGCCCGGGTGCGCGGGGTGCGGACCGCGTCGATGGTCTCGACGGTGAGGTTGCCGGTGGCGAGGTCGACGTCGGCGAAGACCGGCGTGGCCCCCACGTAGCGGACCGCGTTGGCGGTGGCGATGAACGACAGCGACGGCACCACGACCTCGTCGCCGGGGCCGATGCCCAGCACCACCAGCGCCAGGTGCAGCGCGGTGGTGCAGGAGCTGACCGCGACGCCGTGGCCGGCGCCGACGGTGGCCGCGAACTCGGCCTCGAACTGCTTGACGCGGGGACCCTGGGCGACCCAGCCGGAGCGGACCGCTTCGGCCGCGGCGAGGGCTTCTTCCTCCCCGAGCATGGGGATCATGACCGGGATCATCGGGACGACCGCCACCACTCGACCAGGCCCTGGAGGCCCTCGTGCAGGTCGAGTTCCGCACGGAAACCCAGTTTCTGCTCGGCCAGGCGCGTGTCGGCCAGGCGGCGGGTCACCCCGTTGACCGCCCGGGCCGGGCCGTGCTCCGGGGCGAGGTCGGACTTCATCACGTCGCTCAGCGCTTGCGCCAGCTCGACCAGGCTGGTCTCGGTGCCGCTGGCGATGTTGAACACGTCGTCGGTGACGTCGGCTTGCGCGGCCAGGATGTTGGCGCGGGCGATGTCGGCCACGTGCACGAAGTCCATCGTCTGCAGGCCGTCGCCGAGGATCAGCGGCGGGGTGCCCGACTCGATGCGCTCCATCCAGCGGATCAGCACCTCGGTGTAGAGGCCGAAGATGTCCATCCGGGGGCCGTACACGTTGAAGTAGCGCAGGGCCACGTAGTCGAGGCCGGTCATGCTGTGGAAGCTGCGCAGCGTGGCCTCGTTGAACGCCTTGGCGGCGCCGTAGAACGTGTCGTTGTTGTACGGGTGGTGGCGCTCGGTGGTGGGGAACTCCTCGGCGAGGCCGTACACCGAGGCCGACGAGGAGGCGACCAGCTTCTTGACGCCCTCGGCGGCGGCCGCCTCGATGACGTTGAAGGTGCCGTCGACGAGCACCTCGTTGGCCAGCCGCGGCTCCTCGGCGCACTGGGTGATGCGGATCGCGGCCAGGTGGAAGACCAGGTCCTTGCCGGCGGTCACCTCGCGGACCAGCTGCTGGTCGCGGATGTCGCCCTCGACCAGCCGCACCGGGCCGTTCGCCGTCGCCCAGGCGATGTTCTCCCGCCGGCCCCGGACGAAGTTGTCCAGGATGACGATCTCCGCGGCCCCGCCCCGGACCAGCTCGTCGACGACGTGCGACCCGATCGTGCCCGCCCCGCCGGTGACCAGGGCGCGCGCGCCCTCGATCTGTACGCCCGTCATGCCATGTGCCCTTCGTCGAGCTTGATGGTGGCTCCGCCCTCGGCCAGGCTGCGCGAGGCGGCCTGGAGGATCTCCAGCACCCGCAGGCCGGACCGGCCGTCGGTCAGCGCGGGCGTGCCGGTGGTGATGGCCCTTGCGTACTCGTCCACCATCGTTCGCAACGCCTCGCGTTCGGTCAACGCCGGCGCGACCATGTCACCGGAGCGGTAGGAGACCAGCATGTCCCGGCGCTGCTCGGCGCCGAGCTCCTCCGGCGACGCCACGTCGACGCCCCGGTCGTAGATGGCCAGCCGCTGGCTGGGGTTGAGATCGTCCCACACCAGCGTGCGCTTCGAGCCGCCGAAGATGGCCGTGCGGATCTTGACCGGGGACAGCCAGTTGACGTGGATGTGCGCGATCGCACCGGTGTTGAGCCGCAGCGTGAGATACGCCACGCAGGCCCGGCCGGCGCCGATGCCGTCGGCGCCGTGCGCGGCGACGGCGACCGGGGTCACGCCCGGCGGCAGCACGAAGTCGAGGATCGACAGGTCGTGCGGCGCGAGGTCCCAGACCACGTCGATGTCGCGCTGCACCAGCCCCAGGTTGATCCGTACGGAATCCAGGAAGTGCAGCTCACCCAGCTCGCCGGAGTGCAGCAGCTCGCGGATGCGCAGCACCGCCGGGGTGTAGCAGTAGGTGTGGTCGCACATCAGCGTCAGGCCCCGGCGGTCGGCCTCCTCGACGAGCTGGCGGCCTTCGGAGTAGGTGGCGGCGAGCGGCTTTTCGACCAGTACGTGCTTCCCGGCCCGCAGCGCGGCCAGCGCGACCGGCAGGTGGGTGCCGGCCGGGGTGGCGATCGCCACCGCCTTGACCTCGGGGTCGGCCAGCACCTCGTCGAGGTCGGCGGAGACCTGCACGGTCGAGTAGCCGCCGAGGACCCGGCGGGCGCGTTCGACGTCGAGGTCGCAGAGCCGGCGCAGCCGGAAGGCGGTCGAGGCCTGGAAGTTGCGGACGAGGTTGGGGCCCCAGTAACCGGCCCCGATGACGGCAATTCCGATCGGCTCGTCGGCCGTTCCGGTCAGCCCGTCGGGCGCGGGAGGCGGAGGAGTCACAGACATCCGTTTCGTTGGGAAGCCTCGGCTTCGTCGGGAGAGCGGGACGCGCCGGCGCGTGCGGGCGGCGCAGCTCCGACGGAAAGCTATCGATCCCGTCGGGCGCGGCGCCAGATCAATGACGGATTTCCGGCGATGCCGGGAGGGCAAGCCGGTACCTTCGGTTACCGCGGATGCGACTGGCGGTCAGCGGGGACGCCGACCTTCGGTCAGATCGATAGCGGGAGCCGGTTTTGCCCCGCTGCCGGGCCGGCGCCGCCACTACCCTGGCCCGGTCCGCCGCACCGGTGGCCGACTGCCCGAAAGGACCGAGATGACCGAGGCTTCGCCGACCCGCGACGGCGTGACCGTCGCGCCGACCGCCGACGTGGATGAGCGAGCCGGCATCGGCGCGGGCACCCGGGTCTGGCATCTCGCCCAGATCCGCGAGGACGCCACCCTCGGCCGCAACTGCACCATCGGCCGCGGCGCGTACGTCGGCCCCGGCGTGGTCGTCGGCGACAACGTCAAGCTGCAGAACCACGCGCTGGTCTACGAGCCGGCCCGGCTCGGCGACGGCGTCTTCGTCGGGCCCGCTGCGGTGCTGACCAACGACGAGTACCCGCGGGCGGTCACCCCCGAGGGCCGGCTGAAGTCCGGCGACGACTGGACCGCGGTCGGCGTGACCATCGGCGAGGGCGCGGCCATCGGCGCCCGCGCGGTGTGCGTCGCCCCGGTCAATGTGGGCCGCTGGGCGCTGGTCGCGGCGGGCGCCGTCGTGGTCAAGGACGTACCGGACTTCGCCCTCGTGGTCGGCGTGCCGGCCCGCCGGGTCGGCTGGGTCGGCCGGGCGGGCCGCCCGCTGACCGCCAAGGGCGACGGCAGCTGGATCTGCCCGGAGACCGGCGCCGGCTACACCGAGACCGACGGCCGGCTCACCGAGAACGCCTAGGAGACCGCTGAACAATCCCGGTTTTCGGGGAAGCGGTGGGCCGGGGTGACGGGGAGGGTGTCTCAAGAGGCCGTCTGTGCGGCGGTAGGTCGCAGCGGGTGGCTGGACTGCGAGTTTGCGTTCCCCGTCAGTCGGTCAGCGTGTGAGGCGGTGTGGGTTGTCGGGAAGTCCCGGCCTGGGGTGGTTCAGGCCAGGGCCCAGCCGGTGGGCTGGCGGGTGAGGCCGAGGTTGAGGAGCCGGCGCAGGTTGAGTCCGGCGATGCGGGTGTGTAGCCACCAGGTGTTCGCGGCCGTGCCGCGGTAGCGCAGTTTGCGGCAGCGGCCCTTCGGGCCGATGAGCCAGGCGATGGAGCGTTCGACCATCGGCCGGTGCCGGCGGTAGGTGTCACGGAGGGCATGGTTGCTGGCCCACTGGGCTCGGGCGGCGCGTAGTTGCTGGTCGTGCGGGTGCAGGCTGATTGAACGGCCGTCTTTGGCGGTGGTGCACCGCTGGCGCAGCGGGCATCCGCGGCAGCCGGCGCCGAAGGTGGCGGTGCGTTTGGCCGTGAGTTGGCGGACCAGCCCGTTCGGGCAGGTCACCGTGCCGGCGTGTTCGTCAACGGTGAAATCGTCGATGGTGAACCCACCGGGCACTGCGGGACGTAGTGGTGCGGGTTTGATGATCGGGGTGTGACCAGCGCCGGTGAGCGCGGCGCGGGCTTCGCCGGTGCCGTAAGCGGTGTCACCCAGGACTTCGAATCCGTCGGCCGGCCCCGGTTCGGGGTCCTGGTCGAGCAGGCCCAGGCCGACCACGGCCTCGTGATTGTCCTGGCCGGCGGCTTCGGTCAGGTCCGCGCCGGTGAACAGGCCGGTGTCCGGCTCGACCGCGACGTGACCTTTGAACCCGTCCTGGCGATGGTGCACGGTTTTGTGCACGTGCCGGGCCTGCACGTCGACCGTCGAGATGACCCGTTCCGGGGCGACCCGACGGGCGATGCGCCACCGGCCGTCGGAGCCGTCGGAGCCGTCGGAGCCGTCGGCCGGTTCGACGTCCTGGCCGGCGACCAGGGCCAGCAGGGCCAGGGCCTGCTCGGCCGACTCATCCAGCTTCGTGCCGGTGAACCCGTCAACGACGATCAGTGCGTCGTTGACCAGCGCGGACACCAGCACGTCGCGGGCAGTCTTGTCGTCCCAGGCGATCCGCGGCTTGCCCGGATCGTCCCAGTCATGAGCGTGACACCGTTCGGCGATCACGTCGGCGGCACCGGGCACCTCGCGGCGGACCCGGCGCATCGCGGCGATCAGCTGGGTGATGGTGTCCTGGGTGGCGACCGCATCATCGAAGACCACCGAGTCCAGAGCCCGGCGGGTCTTGCCCTTCAACACGCCGGTCTGCGCGACGACCTGCCGGACCGCCTCGAAAATCCGGTCCGGACGGTCAGAAGCGCGTAGCCGCTGCCGCCACGCCGTCAACGTGGTCGGGTGGAACCCGGCGTGGTCGATCGGCAGCCCACAGGCCACCTTCCACCGCAGGTCACACCGCACCGCCTGGACCGCCTCCGGATCGGAACGATCTTCCAGGGTCTGCAGGACCAGCACCGAGGCGATCACCGCGCCGGGCAGCGACGGCCGGCCCCGCCCGGACGGGAACAAATCCTCGAACATCCCGTCCGGGAACAACACCTGCCGATGCTCGGCCAGCAACGCATACACCGAACCAGCCGGCACCAGATGCCCGACCAACGCCGCGGTGTCCCACAACTGCGGCCCGGACAAAGAACGCCCCTGCATCCACCTATTATCGACGAAACCCAATCAAAGCGGAGTAACGGCACGCCGGAATATTCAGTGGTCTCCTAGGGTCGCCGCCGGATCGGCGGGAGCGCGGTCAGGTGCGGTGGTGTTTCTTCACGAAGGTGTAGCCCGGTGCCAGCGGATCGGCGGGGAGCTGCTCGCTCTCGACGGCCTGCTCGTGCAGCGTGAGCTGCTTCTCCGACGGGTGGGCGCCCGGCGGCAGCTTGCGGACGAAGCCGTTGACCCAGTGGTCCCGGCGTTCGGTGCCGTCGGGGTCGCCCGGGTCCGGCGCCGGCTCCACCAGGGGGGCGTAAAACAACATCTCGGCCGATTTCTGCCCGTCCACCGCCGGGTACGAGGGATAGCCCGCGGTGTCCACACTGCCCGGTACGCGAGTCAGGTACCCCTCCCGGATCAGCTGGTCGACGGCGTTGCGGAGCAGGAACGTGCCCTTGGCTCCCCGGCCGAAGCCGCAGTGTGCGGCCAGCCCCGACTCGGCGAGCACCGCGCTGCCGTCCTCGAAGACCCGGCCGAGCCGGCGCACCGCGTGCATCACCTGCGCCCGGTTCGACTTGTCCGCGCTGAACTCCCGGGTCACCACGCGCGGGTCGTACTCGTGGAAGTAGTCGACACCGTCGACCCGCATCGGCTCCTCCAGCGCCGCGGTGCGCACCACGACCTCGTCCCGGGCGGAGTGCCAGGAGGCCGTGACGAGCACTCCGGGCCGCAGGTCGGCCGGCCAGGCGATGTCGCCGAACTGCCATTCCACGTCCTGCCGCAGCGAGGTCTCGAAGACCTGCCGGGTCGGCCGGATGCCGTGGTCGCGGTGTTCCAGCACCAGCGGGATGAGCTCGCGGTGGCGCAGCGTCTCGACGCACTCCTCCGGGGCGGCGCAGACGCCGCCGTCCAGGTCTGCCTGCCAGAGTGCGAGTCGCCGGGTCACCTTGACCATGATCTACCTCCCAGTGCCCCCGACGCGCAACGACCATACCCCCGGCCGGGTTACCGGATGCCGACGCTGGGGGCGGCTTTCGGCATCCCCTGGCGCGGTGTCGTCACCGTCACCCTCACTTTCCCGCGTGCCGGGCCGACCTGGAGCGTGTGCGAGAAAAAGTGCGACGTTTCGGACCGGTGCTGGGCGCGCTGGTCGGCTGTGGCCTGGGCTTCCTGGTGTTGCAGCAGGTGACCACCGGTGCCTTTGAGGATCTGGAGGCCCGGCAGGTCGGGCAGGACGCCGACCGCATCCGGATCGGGCTGGACGGGCAGGCCCGGCTGCTCACCACCTTCGGCGCGACCAACGCGGTCTGGGACAACACGTACCAGCACCTGTTGAAGGCGGACCGGGCCGGCTTCGCCGAGGACTTCCCGGCGGACGCCCAGCACTCGGCGAGCGACCTCGACGCCGTGCTCGGCGTCAGTCTCGACGGTGAGCTCATCCTCGGCGGGTACACCACCGACGCGCCGGACTTCGGGGTGCCCGCGCCGCAACTGACCGACCGCGCGATCCTGAGCCGGCTGTACGACCCGACGGCCCAGCCCGGCACCGCCCGCTGCGGCGTGGTCTCCGCCGATGCCAGCTACCTGTTCTGCGGGCTGGCCGCGTATCCCAGCAGCGGCGCCGGCAGCGCGTCCGGTGGCCTGGTGCTCCTCCAGCGGCTCGACGACAAACGGCTCGCCACGCTCAGCGCGGACATCAACCTGGCGACCCGGGTAGTCGCGCAGCCCCGCGGCGGCGGGGTCACCCAGCCCGCGGTGTCCAGCGTGCTGGGACCGGTCTCCGTCCGGACGAGCGTGCTGGGCGCGGACCGCATCGCGCTCAACGCCACCATCGGCACCGTCGACGGGCAGACGCTCGTCCTCGAATCCGTGCGGCAGCGACCGATCCACGCGGCCGCGACCGGCACCGCCCGCAAGCTCTTCGCCCTCATCGCGGTCGCCACCCTGCTGCTGGTCGCCCTGCTGACCGTCTCGACCCGCCGGGCGGTGCGCCGCCGGGTCCGGCCGTTGCGGCGGACGACCGAGCAGATCGTCACGTCCGGCGACCACACCCTGCGGATCGGCGCCACCGGCGACGACGACATCGCCGGCCTGGGCCGGGCCATCGACACCATGCTCGACACGATCAGCGGCCGGGACCGGCTGCTGCAGGCCGAGCAGGAGCAGCGGCAGGCGGAACTCCAGGAAACCCACGCCCGGCAGAGCGCGGCCGAGCGGGAGTTCCAGGACCGGGCCCAGCAGCTGGTCACCGAGACCTCGGGGATCGTGGCCCAGCAGCTCGCGGACGTCTCCGCCCGGGCCGCGCTGGTCGGCGACGCGGCGGCGCGGATCGACGACCGGGTCCGGAACGCGCGCACCGCGGCGACCCACCTGCTGAGCGACAACAGCGCGGCCGGCCGGGCGGTCGGGACGCTGCACGAGAGCCTGCGGCAGGTCGACGAGGTCGCCCGGTTCATCGGCGGGGTCGCCAAGCAGACCAACCTGCTGGCGCTCAACGCCACCATCGAGGCCGCCCGGGCCGGGGTCGCCGGCCGGGGCTTCGCGGTGGTCGCCAACGAGGTCAAGACGCTGGCCGGCACCACCGCCGAGTCCACCGAGACCATCACCTCGACGCTCGGCGACCTCAACGAGCACGTCACCGCGGTGGTGGAGATCATGACCGCGATGAGCGCCACGATCACGGACATCGACCACACCACCGCCGACGCCCAGACGATGACCGCCGAGCAGGCCACCACCGTGGCCGGCCTGACCGCCCAGGTGTCCGCCGCCGTGGAACGGCTCGACGGGCTCGCCGTCAGGCGCTGACCGGCTCCGCCGCGCGCTCCCGGTCGGCGCCGTACGGCCGGCCCGCCCGGTGGTGGCGCCGGCACAGCACGACGTAGCCGACGTCCGCACCGGTGTCGCCGAGCACGACGGTGTCGCCGTCGCGGACCATGGTGCCGCTGACCACGCGGGCGTTCATCCGGGCCGGCTGCCCGCACCAGCACATCGGGTAGACCTGGAGCGCCTCGACGATGTCGGCCAGCACCACCAGCCGGGCGGAGCCGGGGAACTGCAGGCCGCGGAAGTCCGAGAGCAGCCCGAACGTGAACACGTCGATGTCATGGTCGTCGACCAGGGCGGCGAGCTGGTCCACCTGCTCCGGGGAGAGGAACTGCGCCTCGTCGACGATGACGTGGTCCACCCGCGCGCCGGGCTGGGTGAGCACGAGCTCGGTCAGGTCGGCGGTCGCGCCGATCTCGAGGGCGTCGGCCGCCAGCCCGATGCGGGACGAGACGATGCCGGTGCCGGCCCGGTCGAGCCGGGTCATCAGCAGGCCCCGGCGGCCGCAGGCGGCGTAGGTGTGCCGGTACTGCAGCACCATGGTGCTCTTGCCGCTGTTCATCGCCGCGTGCCGATAGTGCAGCTGAGCCACCGCGTCGCCGCCTTCCCGGGTCCGACCCTGTCGCTGTCCGTGTGACGCGCCGGAGCCCCAGCGCACGCGGCATGAGACCGCGGCGCGGCAAGCGAGAAGGATAGTAACCGGTGCGGCGCCGGTCAGGCGTCCTGTACGGGGTCGGGCAGGGCGGGGGCGTCGGTCAGGTAGAGGCCCCGGCGACGAAGCCGTACGCCTGATCTCCCGCCCGCGGGATCCGGGTGCGGCCCTGTCCTTTCCGTCGTTTCTTGGCCGTTTCCACCGTGTTTGCATTTTCCGCCGACCGAACGGATTACCCCATAAGGGTCCGGTGAATGTCGGCGAAAAGGCGATGGTGTGCGGTTTCCGGGTGATCGACTGACGACTGCCGGTTCAGCCGCGGTCGTCAACCGTGCGACGGCTCTTGTCACGAGCCGGCTCCGTCATCACATACGGAAGGCCTTTCGGTGGCAGTCGCACAGATTCGACAACAACGAGACTCGGGGCCCGGAACCGCCGGCGCGGCAGCGGCGACCTATGTGCCGCAGCCGCCCGACGATCGGGAGAAGTACCTCTACTACGGAAAACAGGGCCGCTGGATCTTCTGTGTCTTCCTGCTGGCTTTTGCCGGCGTCATGTTCGGCCTGACCCGGCTCGCCGCCAACTCGATGTGGACCAGCCTGCTCTACGAACTGATCGCTCTGCAGGTGGCGGCCGTGCTCATCAGCCTGCTCTCCAGCACCCGCAAGCGGCGTGGCACCCGGGCCGGGCACGACGCCCTGGTCGCCGGCTACCGGCCCGTGGTGTTCCCCTCGGTCGATGTCTTCCTGCCGTCGGCCGGCGAGCCGCTGGCGATTCTGGAGAACACCTTCAGCCATGTCGCCCGATTGGACTGGCCGGGCCGGCTCACCGTGTACGTGCTCGACGACTCGGGCCGCGACAGCGTCGCCGCACTCGCCGGCCGGCACGGCTTTCGCTACCTTTCCCGGCCCGATGCCGGCGTGCTGAAGAAGGCCGGAAACCTGCGGTACGGATACGAGAACTCCGACGGCGATCTTATTCACGTCTTCGACGCCGATTTCGCCCCGCGCGCCGACATGACCCGGGAACTGGCGCCCTACTTCGACGATCCGGCGGTCGGGATCGTGCAGTCGCCGCAATTCTTCGACGTCCAGCAGGACCACTTCAATTGGCTGCAACGGTCGGCCGGGGCGACCCAGGAGGTGTTCTACCGCTGGATCCAGCCCGCCCGCGACGCCGTGGACGCGGCGATCTGCGTCGGCACCAACGCCGTCTACCGGCGCAGCGCGCTGCGGATCTCCGGCGGCTTCGCGCAGATCGGGCACAGCGAGGACGTGCACACCGGGGTGAACATGGCCAAGGCCGGCTTCGCGACCCGGTACGTGCCGGTGAACCTGGCCAAGGGCATCTGCCCGGACAACTTCGACGGCTTCGCCAACCAGCAGTATCGGTGGTGCACCGGCAGCATGAGCCTGCTGGCCGATCCGGACTTCCACACCTCCGCGCTGACCGTCAAGCAGAAGCTGTGTTTCTGGACCGGCTTCCTCTACTACATCACCACCGCCGTCGCGGCCTTCACCAGCCAGCTCCCCGGCTTCCTGATGCTCTGGTGCTTCCCGGACCAGATCCGGCCGCTGAACTACCTGCCGCTGGTCGGCACGATCTTCGTGTGGTCGACGCTGATGCCCCGGGTCACCGACTACCGCTGGACGCCCGCGGTGGTCCGGGTCCAGATGCTCATCGGCTTCTGCCACGCCCTGGCCCTGATCGACTTCCTCCGCGGACGTACCGCCGCCTGGGTGCCGACCGGCGCGGCCAAGCGCACGTCGACCGCCCGGCGTGTGCTCCGCCTGCTGCGGGTCTGGCTCATCACCACGCAGCTGCTCACCTGGAGCGGGATCGTGCTGGGGGTCATGCACTACGGCCCGGACCGGCTCTGGGCCACCGTGCTGTTCGCCGGGCCGATGCTGTACTTCGTCTTTCCGCTGCTGCTCGGCAGCCGGTCCACTCCGGAGCGACAGCCGGCCGCGCCGGGCCTCCGGGACGCGGGTCCGGTCATCCCGGGCGTCCGGCAGACGCCCGCCTTCGTCTCGTCCACCGCGTCATGACCGGCTCACGGCTGCTCGAGCGGCCCCGGCCCGCCTCCGCCCCGGCCCCGCACCCGGACCGCCCGGTGTTCCGCCGCGACATCCAGGGCCTGCGCGCCCTCGCCATCCTGCTCGTCGTCGGCGGGTCCGTCGGCCTGCCCGGCCTCGGCGGCGGAACCGGCGTCGACGTCTTCTTCGTGATCTCCGGCTTCGTGCTAACCGCCAGCGCGTTGCGGGAGCTGGGGCTGAGCGGACGGCTCTCGCTGCCGCGCTGCTACGCCCGGCGGACCACCCGGCTGGTGCCGGCCGCGATCGTCGTGGTGCTCGGCACGCTGGGCGCGGCCTGGCACTGGATGCCGGCGACGGACCGCGCGCTGGTCTCCTGGGACGCCGTCGCCGCCGTCACCGCGACCATGAACGTGCGGCTGGCGGCCCGGGCCGGCGTACCGGTGGACGTCTCGCCGCTCCAGCACTTCTGGTCGCTGGCCGTCGTCGTCCAGGTCGCCCTGCTGCTGCCCGTCCTCGTGCTCGTCGGCTCGCTGGCCTGGGCGCGCCGGGGCCGGCCCAGCGCGCTGTCGGCGGCCGTCCTGCTGACCGCGCTGACCGCCGCCTCGCTGGCACTCTTCCTCGCGCCGGCCGCCGCGGGCGAGCCGTGGACGCACTACGGCCTGCCGGCGCGGGCCTGGGAGTTCGGGATCGGCGCGCTGGCCGCCCTCGGCGCCCGCCGGCTCGCGGGTCTGCCGGCGCCGCTCGCTGCGGTCCTGACCTGGCTGGGCCTGGGGGCGGTGGCCGTCGCGGCCGCCGCCGGGGACCCGTTGCCGGCCGCTCTCGGTGCCGGGCTGGTCATCGCCGGCGGTTGCGCCCGCCCGTCCTGGGGCGCCCGCCGACTGCTGCGGGTCAAGCCGCTGCAGGAGCTCGGCCGGGTCTCCTACAGCTGGTTCCTGTGGCACTGGCCGCTGCTGGTGCTGGCCCCGCACGTGCTGGGCCGCCCCCTGACGACACCCGGCCGAGCCGCGCTGGCGGTCGCGGCCCTGGTGCCGGCCGCCATGTCGATGGCCGCCGTGGAGAACCGGATCCACCTGGACCGCGGCCTGCGGCTGCGGCCGGGCCGGGCGCTGGCGTTCGGCGGCACGCTGGTCGCGGTGACCGTGGGTCTCGCCCTGGCCGTGCCGCAGCTGCCGATGCCGGCGCGCCCGGCAACCACCGCCGGCCGGGCACCCGCCGACCTGCTGGCCTCGGGCACCATCACCGTGCCGCAGCTGCAGCGGATCGTCCGGGCCGGCAGCACCAGCACGGTCCTGCCCCGCAAGCTGGCCCCCACCCTTGCACGGACCCGGTTCGACAGCCCGCGGGACGGCGGATGCCTGGCACCGCCGGCGAGCCGGTTCATCTCCGACCTCATCGGCCGGGGCTGCGAGCGGCTCGGCGCCCCGAACGGCAGCCGGCTCCTGGTGCTGTTCGGCGACTCGCACGCCCAGCAGTGGTACGACGCCCTCGACACGATCGCCCGCAAGCGCGGCTGGCGGCTGGCCGTCTTCACCAAGACGGACTGCGGGCCCGCGCTCGGTCAGGTCGGCAAGGACGGCGGCAGCGTCCCGTACGCCGAATGCGACCAATGGCGGCTGCGCGCCCTGAACCGGATCCAGGAGCTGCGGCCGGCCATGGTCGTCATGTCCGCCCGCAACCGCGAGAGCAGCCCGCTGGACGTCCGCGAGAGTGCCGGTCCCGATCAGGACTGGGCCGCGTCCTGGGCCGCGACGGTCAACCGGGTCAAGCAGGCCGGTGCCGTGCCGGTGGTCATCCCGGACACCCCGGTCGCCCACCGGGACGTGCCGGGCTGCCTGGCGGACTACCCGGTGGCGATCCGGCGGTGCCACCTGGAGGTGCTCAAGTCGCTGTACCTGCCCCGGCAGCGGATCGTCCGGGCGCTGGTGCAGGCGCACGGCGCGCGGGTCGTCGACTCCACCGCGTGGTTCTGCACGCCCACCATCTGCCCCGCCGTCATCGGCGACACCGTCGTCTACCGCGACGACAACCACCTGACGTCCGCCTACGCGAAGCGGCTCGCGGGCGTCCTGGACGAGGCTCTCGGCGAATGAGGAAGAACCGATGACCGACGCGCGGCTGTTGACGCCACCCACCCCACCCGTTGCCGGCTATCCCCGATCGGATGCCGCCCCGCGACCCCGGTCCGGGCTGGGCACGGCGGCGCTGGCCCTGCCGCCGGCGCTGCTCGCGCTCTCCCTGTCGGTGGCCGGCATCGGCGCCCGCAGCATGTGGAACGACGAGTACGCCAGCTGGTACGCCGGCACCCTGAGCTTCCGGGACCTGGCCAAGCTGCTGGACAATGTGGACGCCGTGGTGGCGCCGTACTATCTGGTCCTGCATTTCTGGATCGCCCTGTTCGGCGATTCCGAGACCAGCCTGCGGCTGCCGTCCGCGCTCGCGATGGGTGCCACCGCGGCGCTGGTCGCCGTGCTGGGCCGCCGGCTGTTCGACACCGGCGTGGGCCTGGCGGCCGGGCTGATCTTCGCGGGGTTGCCGTCGGTGACCCGCTACGGCCAGGAGGCCCGCCCGTACGCCTTCGCGATCGGCTTCGTCACCCTGGCGACGCTGTTGCTGCTGCGGGCGATGGAACGGCCGACCTGGCGACGGTGGCTCTGGTACGGCGCCGGCCTGATCCTCGCCGGCCTCGTCCACATCGTCACCCTGACCGTCCTGCTGGCCCACGCCGTCTTCCTGTGGCGCACCTTCCGGGTCAGCGGTGACCTGCGGTTGCTGCGCTGGTTCGCCGGGGCGTTCCTCGCCGTGACCGCGGCGCTGCCCCTGGCCGCGAAGGGCTCGGAGCAGTCGAGCGTCATCTCCTGGATCAAGGTCGACCGCGCGGCGGTGGGCGGCCTGCCCGAACGGATCTTCGGCTCCTGGCAGGTCGCGCTCGTGGTCTGCGTGGCGGCGCTGCTGGCGACCGCCCTGCTCTGGTCCCGGCACCGCGGCCCGGTGGTGCTGCTGCTGGCCTGGGGCCTGTTCCCGCCGGTGTTCTGCTACCTGACCTTCCCGCTGCTGCATCTCTTCCTGCACCGCTACCTGCTGTTCACCGTGCCGGCGTGGACGCTGCTGGCCGCCGCGCTGGGCTTCTCGCTGGCCCGGTTCACCCGCCGGGCCGCCGCGGCGGTGCCGCTGTCGCTGAGCGGGCTGCTGGTGGTGGCCGTGGTGCTGGCGGTCAGCGGACCGGGACAGCGGGCCGCCCGGCACAGCCCCGTGTTCGGCGAGCCGGACTACCGCAGCGCCACCGCCCTCCTGCTGGCCGCGGCCGGCCCCGGTGACGGCATCGTCTTCGCCGGTACGACCCGTAACGGCCGCCGGGCCCTGGAGTACGAGGCGCGCCGGGCCGACCTGTTCCGGGACGTGCTGGTCGAGCGGACGTCGAAGGAGAACGGCACGTTCGGTGTCCAGGAGTGCGCCGATCCCGGCCCGTGTGTGGGCGACACCCGGCGGATCTGGCTGCTGTCGACGACCGCGGCCAACCTCGACCCGATGGACGGCATGCCCGGCCTCACCCAGGGTTTCCTGCTGACCGCCTACACCCTGCGTGAGTACCGGACCCTCGAGCAGATCCGCATCTTCGTGCTGGATCGCAAGGACCCGCGATGACGACCAAGGAGAACCTGATGGAACGACCGCGGCTGACCTTCGTCGGCACCGGGTATCTCGGCGCCACCTACGCCGTCTGCTTCGCGGAGCTGGGCTACGAGGTGGTGGGTTGCGACGTGGACCCGGCTCGGATCGCCGCCCTCTCGGCCGGCGCGGTGCCGTTCCACGAGCCCGGCCTCGACGAGCTGCTGCGGGCCAACCTGGCCGCCGGGCGGCTGCGCTTCACCACCTCGTACGCCGAGACCGCCGCCTTCGGCGACATCCACTTCATCTGCGTGGGCACGCCGCAGCGTCCCGGCGGCACCGGCGCGGATCTGTCGTACGTGGAATCCGCCGTCACCGGGCTGGCCCGGCACCTGACCCGCAAGGCGCTGATCGTCGGCAAGTCCACCGTCCCGGTCGGCACCGCCGAATGGGTCGAGCAGCTCGTCGCCAAGCACACCGACCCCGAGCTGGGCATCGAGGTCGCCTGGTCGCCGGAATTCCTGCAGGAGGGCGTCGCGATCCAGGACGTGCTGCGACCCAACCGGATCGTCGCCGGCGTCAGGTCCGACTGGGCGGGCGGCATGCTGCACGCCGCCCACCACGGCATTCTCGACCTGGCCGCCACCGAGGACCGCGAGGTGCCGGTAGTGGTCACCGACTTCGCCACCGCCGAGCTGGTCAAGGTCGCCGCCAACGCGTTCCTCGCCACCAAGATCAGCTTCATCAACGCGATGGCCGAGGTCTGCGAGGTCGCCGGCGGCGACGTCACCCAGCTGGCCCGCGCGATCGGCTACGACCCGCGGATCGGCAACCGCTTCCTGCAGGCCGGCGTCGGCTTCGGCGGCGGCTGCCTGCCCAAGGACATCCGCGCCTTCCAGGCCCGGGCCCAGGAGCTCGGCGCCGGCGAGGCGCTGCGCTTCCTGCACGAGGTCGACCTGATCAACCAGCGCCGCCGCGCCAAGGTGGTCCGGCTGGCGGCGGACCTGCTCGGCCCCGGCCTGCCCGGCGCCCGGATCGCGGTGCTCGGCGCCACCTTCAAACCCGACTCCGACGACGTACGCGACGCGCCCTCGCTGGCCGTCGCCGCCGCACTCGCCGAGGCCGGCGCCGACGTCCGTGTGTACGACCCGCAGGGCCTCAAGAACGCCCGGGCCGCCCAGCCCGCCCTGCGCTACGAGACCTCGATGGCCGACGCGGTCACCGGCGCCGAGCTGGTCTGCGTGCTCACCGAGTGGGCCGAGTTCCGCACCGCCGACCCGGCGCAGCTCGGCCGGCTCGCCGCCGGCCGGCGGGTGATCGACGGACGCAACTGCCTCGACGCGGCGGCCTGGACCGCGGCGGGCTGGCGGTACCGCGGCCTGGGCGCCCGGGCCACGACGGCGGCCCCGGCGGCCTGGACCGCGCCCGACCCGGCCGCCCGGCCGCCGCTCCCCCGCCCGGCACCCCGGCCCGTTGCAGCTCGGTAGCCATCGGGCGGTATCGCGCAGTGCCCGGGACGCCTGACCGAACAGGGATGCGTGACGGCATCCCGGGCAAGAACATCGATCAGTCGCCGCCGCTTGGTGGGCGGCGCCGCGGCCGGTGCCGCCGTCGGCCTGACCGCGGCCGTACCGGCGCCGGCGGAGGCCGCCGCGGCGGTCCGCTCGGTCAGCTCGTACGTCGCGGTGGACGCCGAGTCGCACCTGCTGCGCCGCGCCACCTACGGGCCGACGCCCGCCTCCGTCGCCGAGATCCGCGAGCTCGGCACGGCGGCCTGGCTCGACCGCCAGCTCGCCCCGGCCGGCATCCCCGACCCGGCCTGCGACGCGCTGCTGACCCGCTTCCCGCTGATCGCCCTGTCCATCACCGAGCTCCGCTCCCGGGTCGCGGCCGGCACCCTGCGGTACGGCTGGGACACCATGCTCCAGCTCGGTTATGCGGCCACCAGCCGGGCCATCTGGAGCGAGCGCCAGCTGTACGAGGTGATGGTCGACTTCTGGTCCAACCACCTCAACATCACCAACCCCTCCGGCGACGTCTGGGACAACCGGCAGGACTACGACCGGACCGTGATCCGGCCGTACGCGCTGGGCCGGTTCGCGGACCTGCTGAAGGCCTCCGCGCGGCATCCGGCGATGCTCACGTACCTGGACAACCGCTTCTCCACCCGGGCCGCACCGAACGAGAACTACGGCCGCGAGCTGCTGGAGCTGCACACCGTCGGGCTGGGCTACACCGAGTCCGACGTCAAGAACGCCGCCCGGCTGCTCACCGGGCTGACCGTCGACTGGGACACCGGGGCCTACAAGTACAGCGCCGTCGCGCACGCCACCGGCCCGGTGCAGGTGCTCGGCTTCCGGCACGCCAACCCGACCCCCGCCGGCGGTGAGGCGGCGGTCTTGGCCCTGCTGGACTATCTGGCCCTGCACCCGTCGACCGCGCGGCGCATCGCCACCAAGCTCTGCGTCCGCTTCGTCGCCGACGACCCGCCCGCCGCGCTGGTCACCCGGCTGGCGAAGGTCTACCTGAGCAACGGGACGGCCATCACCCCGGTGCTGCGGGCGCTGTTCGGCTCGGCCGAGTTCAGGGCCTCCGCCGGCCGCAAGCTGCGCACCCCGTACGAGGACATCGTGGCCACGGTCCGCGCGGTCGGCTACGGCCCGGACGCCACCGGGACCGCGGGCATCGAGTCGCTCTACTGGCTGATCGGCTCGCTCGGGCAGGCGCCGATGTCCTGGGCGCCGCCGAACGGCTATCCCGACGTGGCCGCGGCCTGGACGTCGCCGGGCGGGATGCTCGCCCGGTGGAACGCGCACCTGCACATCGTCGCGGGCTACCGGCCGAAGGAGTTCCAGCGGCCGGCGAACCTGGCCGAGGCGCTGGTCGGCGCGCTGCCCGCCAGCTACGGGGCGCTGATCGACGCGCTGGCCCGGCGGCTGTTCGGCCGCACTCTGCCGGCCGCCGACCGCACGGCGCTGGCGGCCTACTTCGGCAAGACCGCCGGCGCCGCCCTCAAGCCGGGCGACGCCGCGGTCGGCTGGCGGTTCCCGCAGTTGGTGGCGCTGATGCTGAACTCCCCCTACTTCTCGGTGAGGTGACCACGATGACCGATCCGAGCTGCGGCTGCGCGGACGACCAGCGCACCACCCTGACCCGGCGCGGCGTGCTCGGCCGGGCGCTGGCGGCCGGCGCCGCGGGAGCGTTCGCCGGGCTGGCCGGCGACCAGGTCTCGACCCAGCTGGCCTTCGCGGCCGGCCGATACTCCGGCGACACGCTCGTCCTGGTGTCGCTGCGGGGCGGCTTCGACGGCCTGTCCGCGGTCGTGCCCGCGGGCGACCCGGCGTACTACGCGGCCCGGCCGGACATCGCCGTGCCGAAGTCCCGGCTGATCGGCGGCACCTCCCGGTTCGGCCTGCACCCGGCCCTGGCCCCGCTGCTGCCGTTCTGGAAGGCCGGCACCTTCGGCACGGTCCAGGCCGTGGGCCAGCCGGCGCCGAACCGCTCGCACTTCTCCGCGATGGAGGAGCTGGAACGCGCCGCGCCCGGCACCTCGGTCCGCACCGGCTGGCTCGACCGGATGCTCGGCGGCCTGGGCGCGAGCAGCCCGTTGCACGGCGTCTCGGTCGGCAGCATGATGCCGGCCCGGGTGCTGGCCGGCCCCGCGCCCGCCCTCGGGATGAAGACGATCAACGACTTCGCGCTCTTCGGCGACCAGGCCGGCCAGCCCATGGCCGCCACCCTGAAGACCCTCTACGCCGGCGCGCCGGCCGTGCTGAGCCGGCCGGCCGGGCAGGTCATGGGCTCGCTGGCCGCCACCAAGGCGCTGGCGGCCCAGCCGTACCGGCCGGCCAACGGCGCGGTCTACCCGGACGACACGCTGGGCCGGGCGCTGCGCGACGTCGCCCGGCTGATCAAGGGCAAGGCGGGTCTGATGGCCGCCAGCGTCGATTCCGGCGACTGGGACATGCACGAGAACCTCGGCGCCGCGGTGCCGGGCAAGCGGATGCACGACAAGCTGGCCCAGCTGGCCGCCGCGCTGGCGGCGTTCGCCACCGACCTCGGCAGCACCGGCATGAAGCGGGTCACGCTGGTGACCATCAGCGAGTTCGGCCGGCGGGTCCGGCAGAACGGCTCGAACGGCCTGGACCACGGCTACGGCAACGCCATGCTGCTGCTCGGCGGCGGGGTGGCCGGCGGCAAGGTGCACGGGCGCTGGCCCGGCCTCGGTGAGCGGCACCTGGTCGACGGCGACCTGGCGGTGACCACCGACTACCGGGCGGTCATCGCCGAGATCCTGCACAAGCGCTGCGGAATGGCGAGCACCCGCGCGGTCTTCCCGAACGTGCGGAGCACAACCTCGGGAGTGGTCCGCGCGCGCTGACGGTTCAGAGCGCGGCGGCGACGGCCAGCAGCAGGGTGGCCACGCCGGCCGCGAGCACCAGGATCCGCAGCAGGGCCGGATCGGTGAGGATCTCCCGCAGCGCGGCGCGGCCGGCCCGCGGGCACCGTACGGCCGCCGGCAGGCTCCGGTCGGCCAGGACGCTCGGGTGCTGTGCCATCGTGTCTCCTCGGCTCGGCAGCGCCTCCCGCCGCGATGAGCCGACTATCCCGGCCGGCCGGCGCCCGCCGCATCGGCACTGCGCGGGGTTTCCGGCGGGCCACGGCTCCGACAAAAGTCGTAGCGGGCCCGCCGGCCGGGTCCACCCGGGCAAAAAGATGATCACGGCCTCGGGGTCCGGGAGGCTGTGATCGGCGTGGTGCGAAGGGGCCGGTCGGGCGTTCAGCGAGGCCAGCCCAGCTCCTCCAGCAGGCCCTCGGTGAGCCGGTAGATCTTGCGCTGCGGCCGTTGCCGCCGGACGGCGACCTCGGCCGGTTCCAGCTCGCACACCGTCCACCCGGCGGCACGCAGGCGCCGCAGGGTCGCGTACACCGTCGACTCGGACAATCCGGTCTCCCGCATGATCGCCATGCCGAAGTCGTGCCCGTCCCGGATCGCCTGGATGAGCGCGCGGGTCCGGTGGGTCATCACCACCTTGCGGCGCCGGGCCACGCAGCCGTCCTCGCGGCCGGCGTGCTGCGGGCAGATCCAGCCGTGGTCCCGGTGCTGGGTCCAGCCGAGCGCGCGCAGCCGCCCGGCGATCTCGAAGCCGTCGTTGGAGATCAGCTGTTCCGCCGGGCAGGCCTGGGGGTGCCGACAGCGCACCACGGCCAAGACGAAGGGACTGGTCATCATGCTTCCTTCCTGGTCCGGTCGGCCGAGCCGGGTCTCGGCGGTCATCGCGGCGACGAACCGCGGCGCCACCGACCCCGGTCCGCGGTCTTCACGTGCGGGAGGACGCGGGTACGCGGGTGCTCGGCGTACCGCGGAGTTTCGGTGGTGTCGCCGAGCGGAACCGTCGGCAGCGCGGGCGTCCGCAGCGTCAGGGTGTGCGCGTCGGCGCGTCGGCGGGGGCGGGTGACCGTGGGCGTGACAGTGGCCGGCGCCGCCGGTGGCTCGGCCGCCTTGTGCTGCACGGCCAGGTCGAACATCGAATGTGAGGCGTGGTCGTACCCTTCCCGGAAGGCGAGGTCCCGCCGCAGGCTGTGCGTGTACCACTGGTGCACGCGCCCGACGGCGTAGCTGCTGGGCAGGACGAGCAGCAGCGAGAAGATCAACTGGAACAGCTGGCTTTCGGGCGCGGTCATGGCGGTGCCGTCACCTGTCTCTGCATCGGTGGTATCGGAGGAAAATGGCTGGCTGAGCCGCTGATGCGGCGGGCGTGATGATCAGCTTCCGCGGTACCGGCCCCGCGCGAACGCGACGGTCGGCGCCGGCCCGGGCGCCACGGCGGGCGGCATCGGGCGGCCCGAATCCACCACGGCCATCAGCGCCTGCGCGGCCACGTCGTAGCCCTCGCAGAAGGCGGTCCGGCGGTCCGGGGCGTGCCGCGTCCACTGGTGCACGCAACCGGTGATGTAGGCGGCGAATGCCACGATCATCAGCGCGAACCCGATGGTCAGGACGGCCGGATCCCACATGTCTGTGTCACCACCTTTCAGCGGGCAGGAAGAAGTGACTGCCACGGGGCAGCCTGGGCCGGAGAATCGCCGAACAAGAAGGGGTGCTGCCGGAGCACGGGTGCGTCCGGGCCACCGGCGGACGAACGCGCGATGACTGCGGGGACCTGCTCCGTACGGGCGGCCGGAGCCGCGCCGCCTGTGCCGCATGCATCGAGGAGAGGCCCGATGGGACAAGAAGGCGGTGAACAGCGGTGACTGCGGGCCGTGCTGGACGTTCGGGTAGCCGCGGGCCGGTCAGCGCGCGGCGGTGCCGGGTCCCGCCAGGCTGACCTTGCTGGCCACTATCCGGCGGCGGGCATGACCGACGAGGTGCCGCGTCGGCACCGCATCACCGGCCGTGACATGGACCGCGACCAGCCGCTCCCCGCAGTGCGGGGCGTTGTCGGGCCGGACCGCGCCGGCCAGGACCGCCGGCGCGGCGGCGGCTTCGTTCTCCCGCTTGCGCAGGGCCATGTCGAGCATGCAGTCCGAGGCACGGTCGTAGCCGCTGCGATAGGCCTCGTCGCGAGCGGCGCCGTCGCGATACCACTGATGGATGCGACCCATCGCATAACCGCTGGCGATGACGAAGGCGACCGCGAAGAGCATCTGGATCAGGCTGTTGCCCGGGGCGATCATCAGTGATCGGCCTTTCTGAGTGTCAGCACCACGAGACCCGGTGGGCTAGAACCGATCGGAGGTGGGTACCGGGCCCGGCACGGTCGCCCGCTCCGGTTTTGCCGGCAGATTGCGGACCGCCAGGTGGAACAGGGTTCGCGACGCCTGGTTGTAACCCTCGCGATAGGCCAGGTCCCGTTCGAACGTGTGCCGGTACCACTGATGCACCCGCCCGCCGGCATACGCGGTCACGATGACGAAGATCACCGCGAGCGCAATCTGAAAAGTGGATGATCCCATTTCGGTCATGTCTCAATAATATTTCTTCGCGGCCGACAAGTACACCATCTTCGAGTCACCTGATAACCGCGTCGGGTTATTTTTATGACCATTTCGGCGGCGCGTCGGAAACGGCGGCGCCCGGGTTTGCGGTGCAGCCGGGCCATCACGAGGATCCACCGATGCCGGTCGCCCGGACCGGAACTGTGAACACGGCCCCGCGGCAGGCCGGGTCGGCCGCCTCGGTCATCCGCAACGCGTCCGGCACGGTGAACACCCCGATCGCGTTCCGCGGCACCTTCCAGGACACCGGCAGCGGATCCGTGACCACGGCCACACCGGTCGCCACACAGCCCGCGTCCCGGTGCAGGGCATCCACGGTCACCTGGCCGGCGGCCTGCCGGACGGCAACGATCCGCACCGGGAAGGCGTGCCGGTTGGTCACCGTCACGGTCAGGCTCGTGGCGCCGCCGGGTCGCAGCGGCAGGCTCTCGTCCGACCTCGCCCGCACCTGCAGCTCGGCGACGGACCCGGTCGTGGCGCCACCGGCGCCCCCGTCGAGCCGCCAGTACATCCAGGCGACACCCGCGTTGACCAGCACCGCCGTGGTGGCCGCCAGCGCGAGCACGATCCGGCCCCGGCGGTCGAGGCGGCGCCGGCGGGTGCCGCGGGCCGCGGGCCGGGTCTCGGTGCGCGTGGCCGCGATGCCGACACACCCGGTCCAGCTCAAGGCCTCCATCACGACGCGCCGGGGGCGCCGGGGCGGCTGCCGGGTGGACCGGCGGGCCGGGGCGGGACGGCTCCGGCAGCCGCGGTGGCGAAAACGGTGGTCCATCTGCTCGGCGTACGCATCTGGTTGATCCTCCTGCCAACATGGAACGCGTCCCCGGATCGTTTGTTCTTGCTCACGCCAGGCGGGCGAGGTATCGGGCGCGCCCCCCGGGGCGGAGGCGGGCCTGGCGTCGATACCACATTCCTCGGCCCGAGCAACTGTTGTACTCAGACCTCCGATCGGGTTTATGACCGGAACACGCCGCTGCTGCGCGCTATTCGGCTGAGCCCGAACGAGGTATTCGGCCGCCCGCGTGCGGCATTGCGTCAATGTTCGTGCCGCGCCGCCGGCCGCGCCGGAAGCTTCTCATCAGGGCCTGCGGGCCACTAACACCCGTGCTGACCGACATCAAATCTATCCCTGTCGACTCGCGCTGGAATGCCGTTTTCGGCCGGAGGTTCCCGGCACGGGGCGGCGTGCCGGGAACCCCCACCCGCCACCCGGTCGGGGCGGCGGGCTCCGCGTCGTCCGGTGTTCCCCGGGGGGGCCGATGCCGGAACACCGGACGACGGGTCTGGTGCGGCGCGGTGGCGCCGGCGGTTCTGGAGCCGGCCCTCAGCAGTTCTGGCCGCCGAGGACCGGCCGGGTCACGTCCCGCCGCCATGACAGCGGTTCGTGATCCTTCATTCCTGCCGGGTTCGTAAACGACAGGCTCTGGGCGGGGGTGCTGTCGTCGTTCACGGTCCCGGTCCCCGCAGGCCTTCGCGCCTCGTTCTCGTCTGATCAACGCGGCCACGGTCCCGTGCAGATCTCAGGCGTCCGTCCGTACCGGATGGACATTCGCTCCCGGCCGGTCACCGACCGGATGAGGTGCCCCCGGAAGAGCTGCGGTAGTCCGCCGGTGAGCCGGGCCGGCGCGGCGCCGCCGGACCCGTGCCGCCCCCGGGCAGCACCTCGGTGGCCGCGTCCAGCAGCTCGGTGGCAGCGTCACCGGCCGTCGCCGCCGCAGCCCACGGCCGGTCGCCGATCGCCTCGACGGCCGGCGCCCGGGCGGGCGCGGACGGCGCCGCCGGGCCGGGTCGATCACCCGGCCGGTCGGAGGCCGCCGAGCTGCCGGGTGGCCCGGCCCGCTTCGGCCCGGCCCGCTTCGGCCCGGCACGCTTCGGCCCAGCACGCTTCGAGCCGGCCTGCTTCGAACCGGCCCGCTTCGGCTCGGCCGGGGCGGCACCCGCCGGCACCGTCACCGGCGCCCCGGGCGGGCTGTCCCGGCCCTGCCACGGGCCCAGGTCCGGCCGCACCGTGTACCGCCAGGTGCCGGCCGGCACGCCGAGCTCCCGGCAGGTCGTCGTCGTGACCACGCAGGCCTCGGTGGAAAAGCCCGCGCCGGTACGGCTGACCACGTACGTCAGCGCCCGCCGGTCGTTGGTGCTCTCGCTCGCCCGCCAGGTCACCGAGACCCGGGTGCCGTGGACGACAGCCGTCGGCCGGTTGCCGGTGGGCAGCAGCACGGTGTTCAGCACCAGGGTTCCCGCTTCCGCGGCCGGCGCCCAGGCGGCGTAGGCGGCGTAACCACCGCCCACCACGGTGATCGTGGTCGCGACGGACAGCCAGAAGGCCTGCCAGGGCGGCCGTATCGGCCACCCTCTCGGGCCGGCGCCGGCGACCGCCGCGGCGATCCCGATTCCTTGTAGTGGCATAGCGTTCCCCTGCTGGTGAGAAGGGCGGACCAACGTGCCGGCCGGGTGGGCCGCCGCGAGGCCGGTGCAGACCCGGTGCGTTCTCGTCACCAGGAGAACCGCATTCCGGAATATGCGGATGATCAGTTGTTGAGCTGTGCTTCCGAGGCGTGGATCCACCTGGCCACCGCCACTCGTACGACCTCCAAAGAATGAGCACGGACCGGAAACGGCCGGGGCCCGCCGGTAAGCGATCTTGCACGCATTCCCGGGGGCTGCCGTTTTGCCCGCGGATAGCAGGCCACGCGACCGCACCGCAAATCAACAATGGTCAGTCGGCCGCCGGCGCCCCGCGACAATGATCATTTCCGCCGCCCGGGGACCACGATGGCGATAGGTCGATCGGGGGAACCCGGACGTGACTGGCGACAATTGGGACATTCTGGCTAGAGTTCCCGAGCGGCAGCGCCGGTCCCGGCCTCGGCGCGCCGCCGTCTCTCCGTGACCGGTGTGCGGAATCCGCCGGGTCATTCGCCATTCCCCGGAAGGCTTCTCAGGTGTCAGCAACCCCATTTCTGCGGGACCGCGGAACGGGCCTCTCCGACCCACCCGTGAGCGCGGCGGACTACGCGCCCCAGCCGCCCACCGAGGACGAGAAATACCTCTATTACGGCCGGCAGGGACGATGGATCTTCTGCGTCTTCCTGCTCGCCTTCGCCGGGGTCATGTTCGGCCTGGCCCGGCTCGCCGCCAACTCGATGTGGACCAGCCTGCTGTACGAGCTGATCGCCCTGCAGATCGTGGCCGTGTTCATCAGCCTGCTCTCGAGCACCCGCCCCCGCCGGGGTTCGCGGGCGCAGCACGACTCCCGGGTGGCCGCCTACCGGCCCGCGGTGTATCCGTCGGTGGACGTCTTCCTGCCCTCCGCGGGCGAGCCGCTGACCCTGCTCGACAACACGTTCCGGCACGTCCGGGCGCTGGAGTGGCCCGGACGCCGCACCGTCTACGTGCTCGACGACTCGGGCCGCGCCGACGTCGCCGCCCTCGCCCGGCGGCACCGGTTCGTCTACCTCAGCCGGCCCGACCGCGGTGTCCTCAGGAAGGCCGGCAACCTGCGGTACGGGTTCGCGCACTCCCGGGGTGACCTGATCCACGTCTTCGACGCGGACTTCGCGCCCCGGCCGGACATGACCCGCGAGCTGGCGCCCTACTTCGGCGATCCGAGCATCGGCATCGTCCAGTCGCCGCAGTTCTTCGACGTCCAGCAGGACCACTTCAACTGGCTGCAACGATCGGCCGGCGCCACCCAGGAGATGTTCTACCGCTGGATCCAGCCCGCCCGCGACGCCGTGGACGCCGCGATCTGCGTCGGGACGAACGCCATGTACCGCCGGACCGCGTTGCGGGCGGCCGGCGGCTTCGCCCAGATCGGGCACAGCGAGGACGTGCACACCGGCGTGAACCTGGCCAAGGTGGGCTTCCGGACCCGGTACGTGCCGGTGAACCTGGCCAAGGGCATCTGCCCGGACAACTTCGACGGCTTCGTCAACCAGCAGTACCGGTGGTGCACCGGCAGCATGAGCCTGCTGGCGGACAAGGGCTTCCACACCTCCGCGCTGTCCCGCAAGCAGAAGCTGTGCTTCTGGACGGGGTTCCTCTACTACATCACCACCGCGCTGGCGGCCTTCGCCGGTCCGCTGCCCGGGCTGCTCATGCTCTGGTGCTTCCCCGCGCAGATCCGGCCGATGAACTACCTGCCGATGATCGGCACCATCTTCGTCTGGTCGACGCTGATGCCGCGAGTGACCGCGTACCGCTGGTCCCCGATGGTCGTCCGGGTGCAGTTGCTCATCGGGTTCTGCCACGCCGTGGCTCTGATCGACTTCCTGCGGGGCCGGTCCGCGGCCTGGGTGCCGACCGGCGCAGCCGGGCACACGCCCACCGCCAGGCGGGTCCTGCGGCTGCTCCGGGTCTGGCTGATCACCACCCAGCTGCTCACCTGGGCCGGCATCGTGGTCGGCGTCCTGACGTACGGGATCGGCCTGTTCTGGGCGAGCCTGCTCTTCGCCGGTCCGATGCTGTACTTCGTCGTCCCGCTGCTGCTCGGCACCGGGTGCACGCCGCGGCGGCGGCCGGCACCGCGGCGGCTCGCCGGTCCGGTGGCCGCCACGCCGGGCTCCGCCTCCTACGCGTCCACGAGCTTATGATCGGCGTTGCCGTCACCACGACGCCCGCCCGGGAAACGGGCCCGTCGGCCGTGGCCCGGCCGGCGCCCACCGCCCCGGCCGCCCGGCCGTTCCGCCGCGACCTGCAGGGCCTGCGCGCGGTCGCGGTGCTGCTGGTGGTGGCCCAGCACGCCGGACTGCCCGGCGTCACCGGCGGCTCCGTCGGCGTGGACGTCTTCTTCGTGCTCTCCGGTTTCCTGATCACCGCGCAGCTCCTCGGCGAGCTGGAGCGGACCGGCCGGGTCTCGCTGCACCGGTTCTACGCCCGCCGGATGACCCGGCTGGTGCCGGCCGCCACCGTGGTCGTGCTCGGCACGCTCGCGGCGGCCTGGCACTGGATGCCGGCCCTGCAGCGCGCCGGCCACCCGGGCGCGCAGCCGGAGCCCGCACCCCTGCAGCACCTCTGGTCGCTGGCCGTGGCGGGGCAGTTCTATCTGCTCTGGCCGGTGCTGCTGCTGATCGCCTCGATGGCCTGGGCCAACCGGGGCCGGCCCAGTGCCCGGGTGGCGTGTGTCGTGCTGGCCATGCTCTGCGCGGCGTCCCTCACGCTGTGCGTCACCCTGACGACCACGGACCAGCCCTGGGCGTCCTTCGGCATCCACACCCGCGCCTGGGAGTTCGGCGCCGGTGCGCTCGTCGCCCTCGGCGCCCGCAAGGCCGCCCGGCTGGCTCCGGCCCTCGCCACGACCATGACGTGGACGGGGCTGGCCGCCATCGTGGGCGCCGCGCCGGCCGCCACCGAGGCCACGGTCTTCCCCGGCTACGCGGCCGTGCTGCCGGTCGCCGGCGCGGTGCTGGTGGTCGCCGGCGGCTGCGGCGCGCCGCGGTGGGGAGCCGAGCGTCTGCTGCGCCACCAGGTGTTCCAGGAGATCGGCCGGGTCTCCTACGGCTGGTACCTGTGGCACTGGCCGGTTCTCGTGCTGGCCCCGTACGCGCTCGGCCATCAGCCCGGGGTGCCGGGCCGGGTCGCGCTGGTGCTGGCCGCGCTGGTGCCGGCGTCGATGTCGCTGGCCACTGTGGAGGATCCGATCCGGTGCCACCGGGTGTTCCGGGGTGGCACCGGGGCCGGCCTGATGCTGGGGACCGGGCTCACCGCCTGCGCGGCCGGGGTCGCCCTGCTCCTGCTCCAGGCTTCGGCGCCGATCCCGCGTGCCGCGACGGACGGCGCGGCTCCCGTCGTCCAGCACACCCCGGGCCGGCCGAGTGCGGGAGGACGACCTTGACCACGATTGAGGTTCTGCCGGTGCCGCCGCGGGAGATCGCCCGCCGGGCCCCGCTCCGCGATGCCGCCGTACGCCCGCGGCAGCCGCGACGCAGCCGGCGCGGCGCCGTCCTGGTGTTCCTGCCGTCCGCTCTGCTCACCCTGGCGCTGCTGATGTCCGGCCTCGGCGCGCGCAGCATGTGGAACGACGAGTACGCCACCTGGTACGCGTCCACCCTGAGCCTCGGTGACCTGGCGAAGTTGCTGGCCGACGTGGACGCGGTCGTGGCGCCGTACTACCTGGTCATGCACGCGTGGACCGCCTTGGCCGGCGATTCCGAGACGATGCTGCGCCTGCCGTCGGCCGTGCTGATGGGTGTCGCCGCGGGACTGATCGCGGTGATCGGCCGCCGGCTGTTCGACGCCGGCGTGGGGCTGACCGCCGGGCTGATCTTCGCCGGTCTGCCGTCGGTGAGCCGCTACGGCCAGGAGGCCAGGCCGTACGCCTTCGCGATCGCCGCCGCCGTGCTGGCGGTGCTCCTGCTGCTGCGGGCGCTGGAACGGCCGACCTGGCGGCGGTGGCTCCTCTACGGCTGCTGCCTGACCGCCGCCGCGCTTCTGCACATCGTCACCCTCACGATGCTGCCCGCCCACCTGCTGCTGGTCCGGCGTGCCCTGCGGGACGACGGCGACTTCCGGGTGCTGCGCTGGGCCGCCGCCGGTTCGCTGGCCCTGACCGGCGCGCTCCCGCTGCTGGCCAAGGGCTCGGGGCAGACCGGCGCGATCTCGTGGATCCGGGCGGACGGCCAGGCGGTCGCGCAGTTCCCCGGCAGGCTGTTCGGCTCCTGGCAGGTCGCCGCCGTGGTGGTCGCCGCGGCCCTGGTGGCGGCGGCGCTGCTCTGGTCGCGGCAGCGCGGGCCGGTCACCCTGCTGCTCGCCTGGGCGCTCTTCCCGCCGGTCTTCTGCTATCTCAGCTTCCCGTTCCTGCATCTCTTCCTGCACCGGTACCTGCTGTTCACGCTGCCGGCCTGGGCGCTGCTGGCCGGCGCGCTCGGGCACTTCCTCGTCCGGCTCAGCCACGACAACCGGTCGGTGGGCCTGTCGCTGAGCGCGATGCTGGTGGCGGCGGCGGTCTTCTCCGTCGGCGGGCCGGGCCAGCTCGCCGCCCGGCGCAGCCCGGTCGACGGCGAACCGGACTTCCGGAGCGCGGCCGCGGTCCTGACCGCCCGGATGCGGCCGGGGGACGGCATCGCCTACGCCGGAACGGGCCGCAACGGCCGGCGGGCGTTCGGCTACGAGACCCGCCGGTCGGGGCTCCCCCGCGACGTGCTGGTGGCGCGGACCTCGCAGGAGATCGGCGAGTTCGGCACGCGGGAATGCGCCCAGCCCGCACCCTGCATCGGCACCACCGAACGCATCTGGCTCGTGTCCACCACCGGGCCGTACCAGGACCCGCTGGGCGGGATGCCGGAGGCCACCCAGGCGTACCTGCGGACCGCCTTCACCCGCGCCGACTTCCAGTCCTTCGCCGGCGTACGCCTGTTTGTCCTCGACCGTAGGGAGTCACGATGACCAACCGCGCTCTCCGGCGGCTGGCCGGCGCGGCGGTCGGCAGCGCCGCCGTCTGCGTGGCGCTGGCCTCCGTCGCCAACATGGTGCACGGCCTGCCCCGGGGCCCGCGCCTCACGGTCGCGGCGCGCCCGGTGTCGGACGCCGTGCTCGGCGCCTACACCGGCCCCTCGGCGAAGGGCGCCGCCGCGCTCACCGCCTGGCACCGGTGGTCCGGCACGCGCGCCCCGTACGCGCTCGACTTCGCGGCGGGCGACTCGTGGGCGAACATCACCGGGCCGGACTGGCTGCTCGACCCCTGGCAGGCCGCGGGCCGGCGGCTCATCTACTCGATGCCGATGTTCCCGCACCGGCCCGGCGACTCCGCCCGGGTCCACGGCGCCCGGCTGGCGGCGTGCGCGGCCGGCCGCTACGACGCCCGGTGGGCCGAGCTCGGGCGGCGGCTGGTGGCCCGGCGGATGGCCACCACGATCGTCCGGCCGGGCTGGGAGTTCGACGGATCCTGGTACCCGTGGTCGGCGCTCGGCCGCGAGCGGCAGCACATGAACTGCTTCCGCCACGTCGTGACGGCGATGCGCCGGGTGCCGGGCCAGCGGTTCCAGTTCCTCTGGAACCCCGGCATCGGGGTGCAGCGGTTCCCCGCCGAGCGCGCCTATCCCGGCGACCGGTACGTGGACCTGATCGGCGTGGACGTCTACGACACGTCGTGGACGCCGGGCAGCTATCCCGGTCCCGCCGCGGCCACCCGGGAGCAGCGCCACGCGCTCGCCGCCGCGGTCTGGTCCCGGGTCCGCGACGGCGACCACGGCCTGCGCTTCTGGGCCCGCTACGCGGCGGCGCACGGCAAGCCGCTGGCGGTGCCGGAATGGGGGCTGTCCGCGCGTGCCGACGGCCACGGCGGCCTGGACAACCCGCTGTTCATCGAGGAGATGGTCCGGTTCGTCCGGGACCCGCGCAACGGGGTCGCGTTCGCGATGTACTTCGACGCGGACTCCGCCCACGGCGACCGGCACCGCATCTCCACCCCCGACTCCCGGTTCCCGCTGAGCCGGGCCGTCTTCCGTCGCCTGCTGGAGGTTCCGCAGTGAAACGTCGTGCCGTTCGATCCGACCACCAGTACTGGCAGGGGTGGAGCCTCGGGCAGTTGCGCGCCTTCGTCGCCGAGCATCGGGACGTCGGCGACGAGGCGCTGCTGCTGGCCGTCACCGAGACCGGCACGGCGCCGCTGCGGGGCATCGGGTTCTTCTCCATGCCGCTGCGGCGCGACGGCGGCCGGTGAGCGGGGCAACGATCCCGCGGGTCCGGGCCGGGACTAGCCTCCCAGGGAGTTGATGATGAGGGGCGGTGCCATGCGGTACGCGGCGATCGGGGACAGCTTCAGCGAGGGTGTCGGTGACGAGCTGCCGGACGGCTCCGTCCGCGGCTGGACGGATCTGGTCGCCGCCGGGCTGAGCGCGGGGCTGGCCGACCGGGGCGAGCAGCTGGAGTACGCGAACCTGGCCATCCGCGGCCGGCTGCTGCGCCCCATCGTCACCACCCAGCTCGACGCCGCCCTCGCGCTGGCGCCCGCCCCCGACCTGATCACCTTCAACGGCGGCGGCAACGACATGATGCGCCCGGGCGTCCGCCTCGCCGAGCTGGTCGCGATGATCGAGCAGGCCATCAAGCGGTGCGCGGACGCGGGCGTACGTCTGGTCGTGCTCAGCGGCGCCGATCCCACCGCGCAGCTGCCGTTCGGCCGGACCATCCACCGCCGCGGCACCTATCTCACCGCGGCGACCGCCGAGGTCTGCGCCCGGCACGGCGTGACGCTGGTCAACGTCTTCGACGACCAGGAGATCCGGCACCACCGCTACTGGTCGGTGGACCGGCTGCACCTCAACAGCGCCGGCCACCGGCGGGTCGCCGGCCTGGTCCTGCACGCGCTGGGCTTCGGGCAGCCGCCCGAGCCGGCCGGCCACGGGCCCGCGGGGCGCTCCGGCCTGGCGGCCAACGCCCGGTACTACCGTGAGCACGTGCTGCCGTGGATCCAGCGGCGGGTGCGCGGCCGCTCGTCCGGCGACGACCGGGACCCCAAGCACGCCCGCTGGCACCTGGTCGAGCCCGGCACCCAGGGCAGCCTCTCCTGACCCTCGGGCGTCAGGACGCCGCGCCGGCCTGCGTCCGGTCGGCCGCGGCGGCGCGGGCCTCGGTGACCGCCGCCATCAGCCGGTCCCAATCCGGGTCCGGACGGAACGGCCCGACCGGCAGGCCCTTGCCGACCCGGGCCCAGCAGTATTCCCACCAGGCGGCCACCCGCACCGGCCAGAGGCCGACCCGGACCGCGCCGGCCAGGAAGCAGCGGTGCACCAGCAGGGTGGCCGCGAGGACGTCCGGATCCAGGTCCACGTCCGGGTCGTCGATCGCCCGGCCGAGCGACCGGACGTCGCGGTGCATCTCGGAGTAGGCCACCAGGTCGGGAATCGACGGGACCCGCATCAGCGCGTCCGGCACCAGCATGTCGGCGGCGTAGGCGGGCATGAAGACGACGTCGTCGACGGTGATGATGAGCGGCAGTTCCTCGTGCCCGCGGCGGACCCCGAACTCGATGCCCGGCTGCCCGGTGGGCGAGACGATCCGGTCGACGTCCAGCACGTCCGCCGGCGCCAGCCGGACCGCGTCCCCGATCGTCGGCACTCGCGCGACCAGCACGCCGGCCTCGACCGAGACCTCGGTGCCGGGCACCTCACCCACCAGCTGCGCGAGCTCCTCAACGTTCATGGACCTGGTTATACCCAACCGCCGCGACCCGGGCACAGCCGCCGGCGGGTGGATCGGCTCACCCGGCGGCCAGCACCGCGTCGATCTGGCCCACCGCGGTGGCCAGGCCCTGCTCGAAGCCCAACCCGATGAGCTGCTCCATCGCCGCGCCGGTCGGGAACGTCGTCACGATCACCATGCGGGTGCCGGCGGCGTGCGCGGTGATCCGGACCCGGACCAGCAGGGCCGGGATGCCCGGGTCGCCCAGCTCGAACTCCAGG
The DNA here is from genome assembly GCF_044465625.1 of Actinoplanes sp. NPDC049599. Lineage (NCBI taxonomy): Bacteria > Bacillati > Actinomycetota > Actinomycetes > Micromonosporales > Micromonosporaceae > Actinoplanes > Actinoplanes sp. NPDC049599. The sequence goes on along the minus strand of NZ_JBITLX010000014.1, from coordinate 98,308 downwards.
CCGGCGGGCGGGGTCACGGCGAGCACCCGCCACCAGCCCGGGGACTTCTCGCCGTCGGGGCTGGTCACGTAGTAGGAGACCGTGCCGCCCGCGCGCAGGTCGTGCTCGACCACGGTGGCCGGGTGCGTGGGCGGGCCCCACCAGCGTTCCAGTCGGCGCGGGTCGGCCCAGAGCTGCCAGACCCCGGCCACGGTGGCGGTGAACTCCGCCGTGAGGGTCATCGTGCGGGTCTCGGGATCCTTGTGGACGCTGGTGACGGTCATGCGGTGCCTTCCGGGTCGGGGTCCTCGGCGAGGACGGCGCCGAAGCGCTCCATCCGGGCCAGCCAGACCACCTCGAGCTGGTCGAGCAGCCGCGCGGCCCGGCGGACGGTGTCGACGTTGCCGGTGACCAGCTGCTCGCGCCCGCTGCGGCGCTTGGTCACCAGGGCGGCGCGTTCCAGCACCGCGACGTGCTTCTGGACCGCCGCGAAGGTCATCGGGTACAGCCGGGACAGCGCGGAGACCGAATACTCAGCCGCCAGCGTGCGCACCACGATGTCGCGCCGGGTGCCGTCGGCGAGGGCGTGGAACACGCCGTCCAGCGCGGCCCGCTCGACCTCATCTACAACCATGTGGTAGTACGTTACCAGAACCGACCGACGAGACGAGGACGCCATGAGACTGACCCTGATGCAGTTCCTGACCCTGGACGGCGTGAGCCAGGGCCCCGGCGCACCCGACGAGGACACCAGCGACGGCTTCACCGGCGGCGGCTGGTTCGTCCCGTACCTGGACGACACGTTCCTGGGGCTGGTCACCGGCTGGGTGCGCGAGGCCGACGGGTTCCTGCTGGGCCGGCGGACGTACGAGAACTTCGCCCGGGACTGGCCGAAGGCGACCGACCCGGACGACGAGGTGGCCCGGCAGCTCAACGGCCGGCCCAAGTACGTCGCCTCGCGGACGCTGACCGGCGGCGACTGGGCGCCGACCACGGTGCTCTCCGGCGACGTGCCGGCCCGGGTCGCCGAGCTCAAGCGCCGGCCCGGCCGGGAGCTGCAGATCCACGGCAGCGCCCGGCTGGCCCAGTCGCTGCTGGCCGCGGCGTTGATCGACGAGTTCCGGCTGGTCGTCGCGCCGGTGGTGGTCGGCTCCGGGCGCCGGCTGTTCCCGGACGGCGGCACACCGGCCGGGCTCCGGCCGATCCGGCACGAGGCGACCCCCGGCGGTCTCATGATCCACGTCTACGAGCCGGCCGGGCCGCTGCGGACCGGGACCTACGACATCAACGACCGGCGCTGACCGGGCAGCCCGGCGCGCGCCCGGGTGTTAGCTTGCCCGGATGGAAGCCGGGCAGCGCGACGGAACAGAGGCCGGCACCGCGGCCATGCTCTACGCCGGTGCGATTGTCGGCGTGCTGCTGCGCGCCACGACCTGGGTGCTGAGCGCGTTCACCATCGGCCCGGTGCTGGGCGTGGCCGACCTGCTGGCGGGCGAGCTCGGCGACCGCCGCGTGGTGCTCTTCCTGCAGGCCGCGGTCACGGTCACCGCGGTGGTCGCGACCATCCTGGGTGGACTCGGGCTGCAGACCGATCCCGCCCGCTACCGGCTCGCGGTGCGCCTGCTCTGCGCGCTCTTCATCCTCGACGTCCTGGTCTACCTGACGCCGGTCGTGTTCGCCGCCACCGTGCCGGCGGTCGAGTTCACCCAGGCGGCCTGGGCGGTGTTCGCGGTGGCCATCGTCGGCAACCTCGGCCTGGCCGGGCTCGCGTTGCTGGTCATCGTCCGGACCCGCCGGCTCCGCCCGGCCGCACCGCGGCCGGCCGCGACGATCACGTTGAGCTGAGCCGCCGCGCCCCGCCGGGCACGTGACAGCCGACACGAGCGGGCGACCCGGGGGTGTGGCCGCGCCGTAACCAGGGAACATCGGCAGGGTGCGCCACTACTCCGTGAAACTCGACTCCCCGACGAGCAGCGCGTCCGGCACGGTGGCCGTCTACGGGCACTGGGGCCGGCCGGTCCTGGTCTTCCCGACCGAGCTGGGGCAGGCGTTCGAGTTCGCCGACCACGGGATGGCCGCCGCGGTCGCCGACCTGGTCGACGCCGGCCGGGTCAAGCTGTACTGCGTCGATTCGTTCGACGCCGCCACCTGGTCCGCCGACTATCTCCCGCTGGAGGAGCGCGCCCGCCGGCACACCTCGTACGAGTCGTGGATCGTCGACGCGGTGGTGCCGCACATCCGCGCCGACTCCGGCGACGAGGCCGAGATCGCGACGGCCGGGTGCTCGATGGGCGCGTTCCACGCGCTGAACTTCGCCTTCAAGCGGGCCGATCTGTTTCCGCTGGCCCTGTGCCTGTCCGGCAACTACGAGCCGGCCGCCTGGCGCAGCTGGGGCGAACGGGGCGACGCCGTCTATTTCAACAGCCCGGTGGACTACGTCGCCAACCTGCACGGCGAGCACCTGGAGTGGCTGCGCTCCCGGCTCTCGGTGCTGCTGATCTGCGGGCAGGGCCAGTGGGAGGACACCACCGGGGCGCTGGCGTCGACCCGGCGGATGGCCCAGCTGCTCGGCGAACGGGGCCTGCGGCACGAGCTCGACCTGTGGGGACCCGACGTGCCGCACGACTGGCCGTCCTGGCGGGCGCAGTTCGCACACCACCTGCCCCGTTTCTGCTGAGACGGACGACTGGGTGGTAGGCGATTCGACCTTTCCGGCCGTCCCGCACGGCCGCGCGACGAGGTACCGTCTGGCGGGCTCACCCGCGCCCCCAGACCTTCAGGAGAACCCAAGATGCGCCGGATCCTCGCCGCTGTCGCCCTCACGGCGACCCTGCTCGCCACCGCGGCCTGCAGCTCGGACGACGAGAAGTCGGACCAGGCCGGAGTCGGCACCAAGGTCAGTGTCGGCGTCATCCCGATCATCGACGTCGCGCCGATCTACCTGGGTAAGCAGAAGGGCTTCTTCAGCAGCCGGGGCATCGATCTGACCCTGGTGCCGGAGCAGGGCGGCGCCCCGATCGTCAAGGGTGTGCTGGCCGGTAAGTACCAGTTCGGCTTCAGCAACGTGACGTCGCTGATGGCCGCCAAGTCCGACGGTGCCCCGCTCAAGGCGGTGGCCACCGGCGTCGCCTCGACCGGGCGCCCCGGCCGGGACTTCTCGGCGATCGTGGTGGCCGACGGCAGCCCGATCCGGACGGCCAAGGACCTCGCGGGCAAGCGGATCGCGGTCAACACGCTGAAGAACCTGGGCGACACCACGGTGCGCCAGTCGGTGCGGCAGGCCAAGGGCAACCCGGACAACATCCAGTTCCAGGCGATGCCGTTCCCCGAGATGCCGGCCGCGCTCCAGGCCCAGCAGGTGGACGCGGCCTGGGTGGTCGAACCGCAGCTCTCCGAGGTGCTCACCCAGGGCGGCCAGGTCATCGCGTCGAACTTCGTGGACACCGCGCCGGACCTGACCGTGGCCATGTACTTCACCAGCACGCAGGTCATCGACAAGGACGCCGAGCTGGTGAAGCACTTCACCGAGGCGATCAACGAGTCGCTGAAGTACGCCGCGGGCCACCCGGAGGAGGTGCGGTCCACGGTCGGCACCTACACGAAGATCAACGAGGTGGTCCGGACCGCGATGATCCTGCCGAACTGGTCCAACGGCATCAACCGGCCGTCGATCGAGCGGCTCGCGACGCTGGGCCGGCAGGACGGCATCTTCACCAAGGCGCCCCCGCTGGACGAGCTGCTCCCCTGAGCCGAGGGCGAGAAACCGCTTCCCCATCTTGACCGGACACCACGGTGTTCCGTCGATGTTTCGCGCGCGTTTCCGCACATGAAGCCCAGATTCGTCGTACAGGTATCGGGGAAGCGCTTCCCCAGCGGGATACTCCGGGCACCCGAACGCTGCCGCCTCCCGCCGATCCCCCTCGGGCCGGAGGCGGCCGGACCCGAAGGATCGCCATGCACAGAACTCGGCATCACCGCCCCGCGCGGCAGCGGACCCTGCTGGGCGCCGCCCTGACCACCCTGCTCACCGGCGCCCTCGCCGTGACCGCCCCCGGCGCCGCCACCGCGGCCACCACGGTCGTCCAGGCCGAGGCGTACGCCGCCCAGTCCGGGGTGCAGCTCGAGCCCACGGCCGACAGCGGCGGCGGCCAGAACGCGTCGTACCTGGCCAACGGCGACTGGCTGCGGTACGACGGCGTCGACCTCGGCCCGGCCGGCCCGCTGACCGTCGCGGCGCGGGTCTCCTCCGCGGTCGGTTCGGGCAGCGTCGAGCTGCACACCGGCTCGGCGACCGGCCCGCTGCTCGCCCAGTTCCCGGTCACGGCGACCGGCGGCTGGCAGAACTGGGTCACCCTGACCGCGACCACCGGCACCCACCCGACCGGCGCGCAGACCGTCTTCGCCGTGCTGCGGAACACCGGCGGCGGCGACTTCGTCAACATCAACTGGTTCTCGTTCGGCGACGGCACCGGCTCCGGCCACAGCGGTCCCGGCTGGGTGCCGGTCGACCAGGCCGCCTGGAACGCCCAGCTCGCCGCGTTCCGGGCGATGGCACCGCGGCCGGTCCCGGCGGGCATCGTCCGGGTGCCGGAGTTCAACGCGTCCTGCCGCTACAGCCACTCCCGGCCGGACGACCCGATCGTCTTCCCCGGACTGGCGGGCGCGTCACACATGCACAGCTTCATCGGCAACACCGGCACCAACGCCGCCACCACCACGGACACGTTGCTGCGCAACGCCGGCACGAGCTGCAAGCCGGCCGAGGACCTGTCCGCGTACTGGATCCCCACCCTGTACGAGCGCGGCCAGGCGGTCGAGCCCAAGGACGTGGTCGTCTACTACGGCTCGCGGCTGGTCGACCCGACCGGCACCGTGCCGTTCCCGCAGGGCTTCCGGATGATCGCCGGGGACGCCAGGCTGCAGGCGCCGACCCCGGCCGGCTCGGTCAACCAGTTCTACTGCGCGGGCGCCGGCGGCGAGATCGGCCGCAGCGCGGACGGCAACTGGCCGCTGTGCGCGCCGGGCGCCACGCTGATGTTCCAGCTCGTCTTCCCGGACTGCTGGGACGGCGTCAACCTGGACAGCCCGACGCACAAGTCGCACGTGGCGTACCTGACCAACGGGGCGTGCGGCGGGGAGTACCCGGTGGCGATCCCGTCGATCTCGTTCCTCATCGCGTACCCGACGAGCGGCTCGTCCGCCGGCTTCGAGCTGGCCTCCAAGATGGCCTCGTCGATGCACGGTGACGTCTTCCTGGCCTGGGACAACGCGGCCCTGGGCCACCGCGTGCGGGACTGCGTGGTGCAGTCCGCCAAGTGCAACACCGCCGGCACCTTCTGAGCACGGACGACGCGAGCACCGGCCCGGGTCGCACCCGGGCCGGTGCCCTCCTGGCACACTCGACATGTGAGCGACGAGGAACTTCAGAGTCACAGCCTCGTTGACCTCGCCTTCACCCGGCTCAGCCGGGAGATCCTCAGCGGCCGCACCGATCCCGGCGAGCGCCTGGTCGAGGAGCAGCTCACCCGCCGGCTGGGGATCAGCCGGGCGCCCCTGCGCGAGGCCCTGCGGCTGCTCGCCCAGCAGGGGCTGGTGGAGCACATCCCGCGCCGCGGCGTCCGGGTCGCCACCCTCTCCGACGACGACGTCCGCGAGCTGTACGAGGTCCGGGACGTCCTCGAACGGCACGCCGTGGCGAGCATCCGGCCGGGCGCGGACCTGGCCGGGCTCCAGGCCGCACTGGAGGTCATGCGCAAGGCCACCGAGGCCGGCGACCGCCTGGCCGTCGCCGACGCGCACCGGCGCTTCCACGTCGAGGTGGTCACGCTCGGCGGCAACCGCCAGCTCTGCGCCCTGTACGAGTCGGTGCTGGTCCGCCTCCAGCTCTACATGGCGGTCAACCTGCGCCGCGAGGCCGAGGTCGCGGAGCCCTCCGACGGCGTGCACCGGCACGAGCGACTGCTGGCCGCGGTCGCCCAGGGTGACGCTGCGGCGATCATGGAGGCACTGAGCGCGCACGGCGCCCGCACCTATCTGGCCTAGATCACGTCACGACATCATCCCGTTACATGACGTGGAGTCGGCCGAAACGAAACGGTCGACAATCGACAGAATGAAGGATGTCTTCCGGCGCATCCGGGACCGCGGCGACGACGGTGTCTGGATCAGCACCGTCGCCGAGGCGGACCTGCTGGCCCGAGCCGCCACCGTCCCGGCCGGCCTGCCGCTGTCCGGCCTGACCTTCGCGGTCAAGGACAACATCGACGTGGCCGGCATGTCGACGACGGCCGCCTGCCCCGACTTCGCCTACCTGCCCCGCGTCACCGCCCCCGTGGTGCAGCGGCTGCTGGACGCCGGGGCGCTGCTGGTCGGCAAGACCAACCTGGACCAGTTCGCCACCGGGCTGACCGGGGCCCGGTCGCCGTACGGCACCCCGGAGAGCGTCTTCGGCGGAGGACTGATCTCCGGCGGGTCGAGTTCCGGCTCGGCGGTCGCGGTCGCCGCGGGGCTGGTGGACTTCGCGCTCGGCACGGACACCGCCGGCTCCGGCCGGGTGCCGGCCGCCCTCAACGGCATCGTCGGGCTCAAGCCGACACGGGGGCTGCTCAGCACGCTCGGGGTGGTGCCGGCCTGCCGGTCGCTGGACTGTGTCTCGATCTTCGCCCCGACCGTCGAGCGGGCGGCGGCCGTGCTGCGCGTCGCCCGGGGACTGGCCGACGGGGACCCCTGGGGGCGTACCGGGGCACGGCCGGTGCCGGACAGCCCGCGCCTCGCCACCGCCCGCTCGCTGGACTTCTTCGGCGACGCCGGGCAGGAGAAGGCGTTCGCGGCCGGGCTCGACCGCCTGCCGGGTGTGCGCGGCGAGATCGACATCGCGCCGCTGCTGGAGGCCGGCGACCTGCTCTACCAGGGGCCGTGGGTGGCCGAGCGGCTGGCCGACCTCGGCACGTTCCTGGCCGAGCATCCCGGCTCGGTGCTGCCCGTGACCCGCCGGGTGCTGGAGAGCGGACGGCAGTTCAGCGCGGTGGACGCGTGGCGGGGCGTGCACCGGCTGCGGGAGTTGCAGGCCTGGACCGACCGGATCTGGGACACCGTCGACGTGCTGGTGCTGCCGACCATCGGGACCACCTACACGCATGCCGAGATCGCCGAGGACCCGATCGGCCGGAACCTCAACCTGGGCCGCTACACCCAGTTCACCAACCTGCTGGACCTGGCCGCGGTGACGATCCCGAACGGCTTCACCGCCGACGGCCGCCCGGCGAGCCTGACCCTGTTCGGCCCGGCGTTCAGTGAGGAGACCCTGATCAGGCTGGCCAAGGACCAGGAGCTGATGACGATCGCGGTCGTCGGGCTGCACCTGAGCGGCGAACCGCGCAACCACGAGCTGACCGAGCGGCGGGCGACGCTGGTCGGCGCCACCACGACCGCACCCTGCTACCGGCTCTACCGGCTGCCGTCCGGCGTACCGGGTCTGGTCCGCGACGACACCGGCGGACCGATCGACATCGAACTCTGGCAGCTGCCGGCCGCGGCGGTCGGCGGCCTGCTGGCCGGCATCGCCGCGCCGCTGTCGCTCGGCCGGATCGCGCTGGCCGACGGCACCGAGGCGACCGGCTTCCTCTGCGAGGCCTACGCGGTCGGCGCAGCCCAGGACATCACCGCCGGCGGCGGCTGGCGGGCCCACCGTTCCGTTTCGGAAAGGCAGGACTCATGACGGCGATCATCGGGCCGGTCAAGGCCTCCCCCTATCTCTGGCCCTACGACGGCTCGGTGCCGGTCGAGCGCACCGCGCTGATCTGCATCGACTGGCAGACCGACTTCTGCGGCCCCGGCGGCTACGTCGAGGCGATGGGCTACGACATCGCGCTCACCCGGGCCGGGCTGCCCGCGACCGCGCGGCTGCTGGCGCACGCGCGCAGCCTCGGCATGCTCGTCGTGCACACCCGCGAGGGCCACGACCCCGACCTGTCCGACCTGCCGGCCAACAAACGCTGGCGGTCGGCGCAGATCGGCGCGGAGATCGGCGGGCAGGGGCCGTGCGGCCGGATCCTGGTCAAGGGCGAGCCGGGCTGGGAGATCGTGCCCGAGGTCGCCCCGGTGGCCGGCGAGGTGATCGTCGACAAGCCGGGCAAGGGCGCCTTCTACGCCACCAACCTCGACCTGGTGCTGCGGACCCACGGCATCACGCACCTGATCCTGACCGGGATCACCACCGACGTCTGCGTGCACACGACGATGCGGGAGGCCAACGACCGCGGCTACGAGTGCCTGATCCTCTCCGACTGCACGGGGGCCACCGACCCGGGCAACCACGCGGCGGCGCTGCACATGGTCACCATGCAGGGCGGGGTCTTCGGCTGCGTGGCCACCTCCGACGACGTCATCGCCGCGACGGAGGCCTGAGCCATGCCCACCGTCGAGGCACAACCTGGCCCCTTCACCTTCGCGCCGGAAAGCACGGCGCTGCTGGTCATCGACATGCAGCGGGACTTCCTGGAACCGGGCGGCTTCGGCGAGAGCCTGGGCAACGACGTCTCGCAGCTGCGCCGCACCATCGCGCCGCTGGCCGCGTTCCTGTCCACCTGGCGGGCCGCCGGGCTGCCGGTGATCCACACCCGCGAGGGCCACCTGCCCGACCTGTCCGACTGTCCACCCGCGAAGCTCGCCCGCGGCAAGATCGGTCAGCCCGGCCCCAAGGGCCGCATCCTGATCCGCGGCGAGTACGGCCACGACATCATCGACGAGCTCCAGCCGGTGCCCGGCGAGCCGGTGGTCGACAAGCCCGGCAAGGGCGCCTTCTACGCCACCGAGCTCCAGGAGCTGCTCGACAAGGGTGGCATCCGCAGCCTGCTGGTCGCGGGCGTGACGACCGAGGTGTGCGTGCACACCACCGTCCGCGAGGCCAACGACCGTGGTTACGAGTGCCTCGTGCTGGCCGACTGCGTCGGCTCCTACTTCCCCGAGTTCCAGCGGGTCGGCCTGCAGATGATCGCCGCGCAGGGCGGCATCTTCGGCTGGGTCGCTGAATCGACTTCCGTCACTCTTGAGGAGCAGCGATGAAACTTCCCTACTGGGTACGCGGTGACACCAACGCGTTCTTCGGCTTCGGCGTGAACGTCCTCGTCAACGTGCTCACCCTGACCGGCCTCTGCATCGGCGTGATCGGGATGGACCCCGGTGACGTGTTCGGCGTCATCCTGCCCGCGCTCGGCATCGCGCTGGTGGCGGGCAACATGTACTACACGTACCTGGCCCGCCGGCTGGCCGCCAAGGAGAACCGGGCCGACGTCACCGCGATGCCGTACGGGCCCAGCGTGCCGCACATGTTCATCGTCATCTTCGTCATCATGCTGCCGATCTACCTGCGCACCAAGGACCCGATCCAGGCGTGGACGGCCGGCATCGCGTGGGCGTTCATCATCGGCGTCATCGTGCTGATCGGCGCGTTCGTGGGCCCGTACATCCGCAGGTACGCGCCCCGCGCGGCGCTGCTCGGCACGCTGGCCGGCATCTCCATCACGTTCATCTCGATGAACCCGGCCGGGCAGATGTGGAAGGCCGCGTGGATCGCCCTGCCGGTGTTCGGGCTGCTGCTGATCGGCCTGCTCACCGACGTCAAGCTGCCGTTCAACCTGCCGATCGGGCTGGTCGCGCTGCTGCTCGGCAGCGCCATCGGCTGGCTCGGCGGTGCCATGTCGGTGCCGGACGTGACCGCCGCCGCCAAGGACATCGCGTTCGCCTTCCCGCACCTGAAGGCCGACCTGCTCGTCGACGGGCTGCGGGACATGGCCCCGCTGCTGGCCACCGCGATCCCGCTGGGCGTCTACAACTTCACCGAGGCGATGACCAACGTGGAGAGTGCCGCCACCGCCGGCGACCGCTACAACCTGCGCAGCGTGCTGCTGGCCGACGGCGGCGGCGCGGTCATCGGCTCGGTGCTCGGCTCGCCGTTCCCGCCGGCCGTGTACGTCGGGCACCCGGGCTGGAAGGCGGCCGGCGGCCGGACCGGCTACTCGATGGCGACCGGCGTGGTGATCGCGCTGCTCTGCTTCTTCGGGATGTTCGGCCTGCTCGGCACGATCTTCCCGACCGCCGCGATCGTGCCCATCCTGCTCTACATCGGCCTGCTGATCGGCGCCCAGGCGTTCCAGGCGACGCCCCGGGCGCACGCCGCGGCCGTGGTCGCCGCGCTGATCCCGAACATCGCGAGCTGGGCCACCGGGCAGATGGACAACGTGCTGTCGGCGGCCGGCACCACCGCCGCGGACGTCGGCATCGGCACGCTGGCCGGCGCCGGGGTGGTCTACGACGGCCTGAAGACACTGGGCTCCGGCGCGATCCTGGCCGGGCTGGTGCTGGGCGCGATCGTCGCGTTCATCATCGACAAGCGGTTCTGGCAGGCGGCGATCTTCTCCGGCGCGGGCGCGGTGCTGACCTTCGTCGGCCTGATCCACGCCGAGAAGGTGCAGTGGAACGCCGACGGGCAGGTCAGCCTCGGCTACCTGCTGCTGACCGTGGTCTGCGTGCTGTTCGCCCTGACCAAACCCGCACCGCGGGTGCCGGACGCCGAGGAACTCGCGCTGGAGCGCCTGCACGAGGGCGGCACCGACGTCGCTCCTCGGGAGACCGCCGGCGTGGCCGCCTGACGGAAACACCCGACCTACGGCGGCCCGGTGCACGTGCCGGGCCGCCGTACCCCTGATCAGGAGGTGCCATGCAGATCGACCGGCCGGACGTCGTCGCCGAGGTGACCGCGGTCTTCACCGACTATGAGGAGGCGCTGGTGGCCGACGAGGCGGACCGGATCGTCGGATTCTTCGCGCCCGGCGCGGTCCGCTTCGGCATCGCCGACCAGCAGGTCGGGCTGGACGAACAGCTCGCCTGGCGGCGCGCCCAGCCGCCGCTGCCGGCGGGCCGCCGGCTCAAGGACACCATCGTGACCGCGTACGGCGACGATGTGGCGGTGGTCACCACGCTGTTCGGCTATCCGGGCTCCGACGTGCTGGGACGCCAGTCGCAGACCTGGGTACGGCTGCCCGAGGGCTGGCGCATCGTGACGGCACATGTCAGCCACCCGCAATAGGCTGGCGATCCGCCGAGAGGAAGAAGGCATCACCATGACCAAGCCCGTGCTGCAACCCGGACCGGACCACCCCATCACCGTCACGCCGAACCCGGCCCGGATCGTCGTCACGGTGGCCGGCCAGGTCGTCGCCGACACCACCCGGGCCCTGACCCTGCAGGAGTCCACCTACCCCGCGGTGCAGTACATCCCGATGGAGGACGTCAACACCGAGCTGCTGGAGCGCACCGAGACCAGCACCCACTGCCCGTACAAGGGGGATGCGAGCTACTACTCGATCCCGGCCGGCGGGGTGCGCTCGACGGACGCGATCTGGGTGTACGAGCACCCGCACGACGCCGTGAAGGAGATCAAGGACCACGTCGCGTTCTATTCCAGCCGGGTGGACAGCATCAAGATCCACGCCTGAATTGCTCTCATGATCAGCCGCACCGGGCCGATGGGTGGGTCCTGCCGACCCCCCGGAAGGACCACCGATGCGCCGCAGGACCCGAGCGTTGACCCGGAGTTGGCTGGTATTCGCCGCGGTCGTCGTGACCGCGCTGCCCGCCGCTTCACCCGCTGTCGCCGCCGTACCGGTGAAAGCGGGCCCGCTGCCGCACGCCGTCGGCGGTTACGTACCCAGCTCGTTCCGCACGCCGGCCAGGGCCCAGGCCTCCGCCAGCGAGGTGCTGCCGGCGAGCGTCGACCTGCGCCAGTACGCGCCCTCCCCCGGTGACCAGGGGCAGATCGGCGCGTGCGTGGCGTGGACGATCGCGTACAGCATCATGGGCTACTACGCGAACCGGACCGGCGGGGTCGGCGCGCCGTACGCCCCGCTCTACCTCTACATGCGCAACGTCGCACCGGGCGGCGCGCCCTCCGCCGGCCTGAACCCGGACTACGTGCTGGCCAACGCGCAGACCGCGGGCGTCGACACCCAGGACGACTACTGGCAGGGCACCACCAACTGGCAGACCCCGCCGAACCAGGCGCAGATCACCAACGCGAGGAACTACCGGGTCGCCGGCTGGAGCCGGCTGTTCAACGGCCCCAACCAGGGTGCGCCGGCGCAGACCGCGATCATGCAGACGCTGGCCTCGGGCAGCCCGGTCGCACTCGGCATCCCGGTCTTCCGCGACTTCATGTACCTGCGCAGCCACAGCCTCTACACCACGGTCAGCGGCACCAGCCTGGGCGGCCACATGATCGCCGCGTACGGCTACGACGCCCAGGGTGTCTACATCCGCAACTCGTGGGGCGGCGGCTGGGGCAACGGCGGCGACGCCAAGCTCTCCTGGGGTTTCATCACCCGGGCGGCCACCGGCGGCTACGCCGTGAACGGAATCAGCACCCCCGCCTCCCCGATCCCGATGGCACCGACCGTGGGCGCGCTGTCCACCGTGAAGGCGCCGCCCGGCGCGTCGGTGACCATCACCGGCGCCGGCCTGTCCACCGCCACCGCGGTCAGCTTCGGCGGCGACGCGGCCACCTTCACCCCGCAGACCGTCAACGGGCTGACCAAGCTGGTCGCGGTCGCCCCGGCGCACGCGACCGGCCTGGTGGACGTCACCGTCACCAACCCGAGCGGCACCAGCCTGCCGAGCGCCACCAGCAAGTTCACCTACCTGCCACCGGTGCCCGGCATCACCACGCTGAGCCCGGAGACGGTCACCGTGCTCGGCGGCACCCGGGTGACCTTGACCGGCACCGGGCTGACCGGCCTCAGCTCCGTCAAGCTCGGCACCACGACCGTGGCCGCCAAGGTGCTCAGCCCGACCACGCTGACGTTCGTGGCCCCGGCCCGGACCGCCGCCGGCCCGGTCACGGTCACCGTCTCGAACGCCTCGGGCACCAGCACGCCCGCCGGGCAACTCAGCTACGTCAACCCGCCGGCGCCGGTGATCACCTCGATGACGCCGAACACCGGGCCCACGTACAAGGGCACGCCCGTGGTCGTCCAGGGCACCGACTTCGCCGGGGTCACCCGGGTGCTGGTCGGCGAGAAGGCGGCGGCGTTCACCCGGATCTCCGGCACCCAGCTCCGGGTGACCGTCCCGATCGGCGCCGCCGGGCAGCACGCCCTGCGGATCGTCACCCCGGGCGGCACCAGCGCCGTCGACTCGGCCAGCACGTTCACCGCGGTGGCGCCGCTCGCCCCGGTGGTCACCTCGATCGTCCCGGCCGCCGGGCTCACCTTCGTCCGTACCCCGGTCGTGGTGACCGGGGAGAACTTCACCGACTCGACCCGGCTGACCGTGGACGGGGTGGCGGTGTCGTACACCAGGGTCTCCGCGACCCAGGTGAAGGTGCTCCTGCCGGCGCACCTGGCCGGCCCGGTGGACCTGCAGCTCACCACCCCCGGCGGCCGGTCGGCGACCGGGGTGGACGCCCGGTTCACCTACACCGCCCCGCCGGTCCCGGTGGTCACCGGGCTCAGCGTGCCGGTGGCGACCATCAAGGTCAGCACCTCGCTGACCATCACCGGCACCGGCTTCACCGGGGCCAGCAGGGTGTTCGTGGGCGGCACGGCGCTGGCCTTCACCAGGGTGTCCGACACCCAGCTCAGGCTGCTGGTGCCGGCCCGGGCCACCGCCGGATCCGCCCCGGTCACGGTGGTCACCCCGGGCGGCACCAGCCAGCCGACGTCGTTCGCCTTCGTCGCGGCCGGCTCCCGCATCGCGCTGACCGGCCCGACCTGGTGAGGCGGTGCGGCCGGAGCCGCTGACCGTCGCCCCGCCGGTGACACCGCTGGGCAGACTGGTGGCATGACGCTGACCAGCCGGGTGGCGACACCCGAAGATCTGCCGCGGCTCCGGCCGCTGATCGACGCCGCGATCGGGGAACTCCAGCAGGGGTTCCTCGATCCGGCGCAGATCGCCGCCAGCCGCTCGATCATGGGGCTGGACACCCAGCTCATCAACGACGGCACGTACTTCGTGGTGGAGTCCGGCGGTGCGCTCGCCGGCTGCGGCGGCTGGAGCCGGCGGGCCACCCTCTACGGCGGCGACCACTCCGGCGGCCGGGACCCGGCGCTGCTCGACCCCGCCCGGGACCCGGCCAAGGTACGGGCGATGTACACCCACCCCGGCTTCGCCCGGCGCGGGGTCGGGCGGCTGGTCCTCAACCGGTGCGAGGCCGCGGCCGCCGCCGAGGGCTTCACCACGCTGGAGCTCATGGGCACGCTGGCGGGGCGGCCGCTGTACGAGGCCGCCGGCTTCGTCGTCGTCGAGCACCTGACGGAGACGGCCGGCGGTGTCGGCGTACCGCTGGTCCGGATGCGCAAGCATTTGCCTTGACGCCGGTGGCAAGGCCTACCGTGCGAGGCGGACCAACGAACGAGGTGAGCCGGATGTTGATCGGGGAGCTGGCCGAACGGGCCGGCACGAGCACCCGCACGCTGCGCTACTACGAGCAGCACGGGCTGGTCGAGCCGCAGCGGGACGCCAACGGCTACCGCCGCTACGACGAGGCCGAGCTGCGGGTCGTGCACGAGATCCGGGCGCTGCTGGCCGTCGGGTTCGGGCTCGACGACATCCGGCCGTTCGTGGCCTGCCTGCGGGCCGGCAACGCCACCGGGCACGTCTGCCCGGATTCCGTGGCGGTGCTGCGCCGCAAGCTCGCCGAGGTCGAGACCTACCTGGAGCAGCTCGCCGGCGTCCGTGACCGGTTGCGCGGGCAGCTCGCCCAGGCCATCGAGGAACGGGAGAGCCGATGCCCACGGATGCGCTGACCACCGTCACCGACGACACCTTCGCCGAGCTGGTGCTCGGCAACCCGCTGCCGATCGTGGTGGACTTCTGGGCCGAGTGGTGCCCGCCCTGCCGGCCGGTCGCCCGGACGCTGGCCGAGCTGGCCGGCGAGTTCACCGGCAAGCTGGTGATCGCGCAGCTGAACGCGGACGAGAACCCGGTCGCCACCCGCGACTACCGGGTGCTGTCGATGCCCACGCTGCTGTTCTTCCGGAACGGTGTGGTGGTGCACTCGCTGGTGGGCGCCCGGCCCAAGGCGCACCTGCGCGCGGCCTTGGCCGGGGGCTTCGAGACGTACGCCAACCGCTAGTTCGAGCCGATGCCCTTGTCCATCACCTTGGCCGAGACCTTGA
This sequence comes from Actinoplanes sp. NPDC049599, assembly GCF_044465625.1. Taxonomy (NCBI): domain Bacteria; kingdom Bacillati; phylum Actinomycetota; class Actinomycetes; order Micromonosporales; family Micromonosporaceae; genus Actinoplanes; species Actinoplanes sp. NPDC049599. The sequence continues at coordinate 83,159 of NZ_JBITLX010000014.1, read as the reverse complement.
GGGTCTTGTGCTTCTGGGCGCCGCCACCGACCGTGTAGATCGCGTACGTGTGGGTCTCGAACGAGCCGACCTCGCCGCCGCAGGAGAACATGAACTCCTGGGTGCCCTCCCGGTCGACCGGGCCGTACGTGCCCGGCGTGCCGGTCGGGTCGTCGACCGACAGCGCGGCCGAGTCGGCGCCGGCGACCTTCCACTTGATGATCAGCGGGACGGCCTCGGCGCGGCGGACCGCCGTACCCTCGGCGCACTTGGGCTTCTGCACCACCTCGAACGACACGACGCGCGGGCCGCGCGGCTTCGGCGCGTGCGTCGTCGGCGTGGGCCACGGCGTTGCGGTGCCCGGGTGCTTCGGCTTCTTCGTGGTCGCGGTGGACGTGCCGGCCGGCGCCTCGGCGGCGTCGTCGTCCGCTTCCGGCTCGCCGAGGCCGGCGGAGACGGCGGTGGTGGTGTCCGGGCTCGAGGTGGTGCCGACCGCGCCGCAGCCGGTCAGGCCGAGCAGAGCGGTGCCGGCGAGGACGAGGACGGTGGGGTGGAGCTTCATGGCGGGCCTCCGGGCCTGTCGTGACACCCGAACCGGGCGTGCCACTCACAGTAGGAAACCGGTGATCGCCGGTAATCCCGGAAACGTGCCGTCACGTCGGTCGGTGAGGTCCGTGGCCCGAATCTCTCAGGCCGGGCCCCGGCGCGGCGATGAGGTCTCCTGATCGGTGGCCCTCCCGGCCCCGATGCGGGAGAGGGGCGCGGCATGACCGGCACCAGCCTCGCCGAGCAGCGCCCGGCCGACCCGGCCGTCGTGCAGGTCGGCGTCCTGCTCGACCTGGCCGAGGAGTACCGGCTGGTGGGCGACTACCGGGCCGGCTCCGGCGTGGCCCGGCAGGCCGCGACGCTCGCCGCCGCCTCGGGCCATCCCGCCGGTCAGGCCCGGGCGCTGCACTCGCTGGCCAACCAGCTGCTGCGCCTCGGTCACCAGGAGGAGGCCGTCACCGCCTGCCGCGAGGCGGTCGCCGCGCTGGAGAGCATCGGCGACAAGGCCGGCATCTGCGAGGTGCTGACGCTGCAGGCGATGCCGCTCAACGAGCTGGGCATGCACGAGGAGGCGCTCGACGTGCTGGCCCGCGGCCGTGGCCTCGCCCAGCGGCTCGGCGACCGCGACCTGCTCTACTGGGTGCACAACCGCACCGGGGTCGTGCACGGCAGCATGGGCAACCGCGAGCTGAGCACCGAATACCTGATGCGCGCGCTCACCATGGTCGACGGCATGGACGCCGAGGCCCGGTTCTGCATCCTCAACAACGTCGGCGACAACGCGGTCTACCAGGTGGCCCGGCTGCGGGCCGAGGGTGACCCGGGCCGCGCCGAGGAGACCCTGCGCGGGGCGCTCGGCCTGGTCGACGAGGCGCTGGGGCTGGCCCGGGCGGCCGGCAACCCGTTCCGGGAGTCGATCTGCCTGGACAACTACGGGATGCTGCTGGCCCTCGCCGGCGACTTCACCGAGGCCGCCCGGCTGATCGACGACTCCCGGGCGATCGCCGTCATCCACGGCTACCGGTCGCTGGAGTCCGCCGCGTGGCAGCACCAGGCACACGTACGGCTCATGCGGGGCGAGTGCGCCGCCGCGGTCGAGGGGCTGCTGGTGGCGCTGGACCGGGCCGTCGACGCCGGCGAGAAGCCGATGGCCATGGAGATCCACCGGGAGCTGTCGGACGCGTACGAGCAGCTCGGTGACTTCGCCGCGGCGCTCGGGCACTACCGCTCGTTCCACACCCTGGAACGGGAGGCGCACAACCAGGTCGCCGCCGCCCGGGCCCGGATGGCGGTGCACGGCTTCGAGCTGGACAACGCCCGGCTGGAGACAAACAACGCCCGGCTCGAGGCGGAGCTGCACCGGGTCCGCAGCGCCGAGCTGGAGGCGGCCAACCTCAGCTGGCAGCGGCAGGCGTCCGAGGACGCGCTGACCGGCCTGCCGAACCGGCGCTGCGCCGAGCTGCGGCTGCCCGAGCTGGCCGCCCAGGCCGGCCCGCTGTGTGTCGCGATCGCCGATGTCGACCTGTTCAAGGGGGTCAACGACCGCTTCGGCCACTTCGTCGGCGACGAGGTGCTGCGGCAGATCGCCGCCGTCCTGCGCGACACCGTCCGCGACAACGACCTGGTCGCCCGGTTCGGCGGCGAGGAATTCCTGATCGCGCTCGACGGTCTCGGCCTGGCCGACGCCCAGGCCCGCTGCGAGCTGCTCCGCGCCCAGGTGGCCGGCTACCCGTGGGACCGGCTGCAGCCCGGCCTGGCGGTGACGATCAGCCTGGGCGTGGCCGTGGTGCCCGCCGGCGGCGACCTGACCGCCGCGCTGACCCTGGCCGACCAGCGCCTCTACGACGCCAAGCACCGCGGCCGCAACCGGGTCGAGGCCGGTTCCGCCGCGGCCTGATCACCGTGCCCGCCGTCGGGGTCCGGGACGCGGTGGGCTCGGCGGCCGACTTGTGTCTCCCACTGGGGGAGACAGCAGGCTGGGCCCATGGAACTCCTCTCGATCGGGGAACTGGCCAGGCGAACCGGCCTGACGGTCAAAACCGTCAGGCACTACGCGGACCGCGGCATCGTGCCACCCGAGGGCCGCAGCCCGGCGGGCCACCGCCGCTGGTCGGCCACCGCGGTGGCCCGCCTGGACCTGGTACGCACGCTGCGCGACCTGGGCCTGGACCTGACCACGATCCGCCGCGTCCTGCACCGCGAAACCACCCTGGCCGAGGTCACCACCGCCCACGCCGAAGCCCTGGACGTCCAGATCCGCACCCTGCGCCTGCGCCGAGCGGTGCTGACGGCGGCATCCCGGCACGGCGCAACCCAGCAGGAACTCCAGCGCATGCACAACCTGGCCGGCCTCTCAGCCCGGGAACGCGACGCCCTGATCGACGACTTCCTCGACCAGACCTTCGACGGCCTGGACGGCTTCGAAGGCATCGCCAGATCACTCACCCCGGAACTGCCCGACGAACCAGACACCACGCAGCTCGAAGCATGGCTCGAACTGGCCGCACTGAGCCGCAACCCGTCCTTCCGAACCGTGATGCGCCTGCTCGCCGAGCAGCACGCAGCCCTCCGCGACCCGACCACGCTGCGCCGAGACCCGATCGCCACGGTCCGGGACAAGGCAGAACCGGCGCTGACAGCCGGAATCAACCCGAGATCACCAGCGGCGGAATCGATCGTGAGGGCGGTGCTGGCGAGGTACCCGGACCAGGAAGGACTGACGGCACAGCTGGAAACGGCCGGCGACCCCCGCCACGAGCGCTACCGCGAACTGCTCTCAGCGGTGAACGGCTGGCCATCCCCGGAACGGCTGGGCCCGGTGACCAACTGGTTCCTGACTGCACTGCGATCCGGCCGCCCAGCCACGCCCTCACAACCCGATCAACCCGAGTGAAACCACCGCGTCACCAGGCAGCCCTCCGTGCCTCAGCCGGCCGACGGGCCAGCAGGCCGACGGGCCGACGGGCCGACGGGCCAGCAGGCCAGCGGACCAGCGGGCCAGCGGACCAGCAGGCCGGCGGGCCGACGGGCCAGCAGGCCGGCGGGCCGACGGGCCAGCAGGCCGACGGGCCGACGGGCCAGCAGGCCGGCGGGCCGACGGGCCAGCAGGCCGACGGGCCAGCAGGCCGACGGGCCAGCAGGCCGACGGGCCGACGGGCCAGCAGGCCAGCGGACCAGCGGACCAGCGGACCAGCGGACCAGCGGACCAGCAGGCCAGCAGGCCAGCGGACCAGCGGGCCAGCAGGCCAGCGGACCAGCGGGCCAGCAGGCCAGCGGACCAGCGGGCCAGCAGGCCGACGGGCCAGCAGGCCGACGGGCCAGCAGGCCGACGGGCCAGCAGGCCAGCAGGCCAGCAGGCCAGCAGGCCAGCAGGCCAGCAGGCCAGCAGGCCGACGGGCCGACGGGCCGACGGGCCAGCAGGCCAGCGGGCCAGCAGGCCGGTGGGTCAGCGGGTCAGCGGGTCAGCGGGTCAGCGGGTCAGCCCAGCTGAGAACGGCGGTGCCCTCATCCTGCGGGCTGCGCGTCGACCACGACCGCATCCGGATATGTCGGCATGGATGCAGCCTGCGTCAGTCAGAATGCATTTGCAGATGCCGTGAGTAAATGATGCCCAGCGCTGAGGGTAAAGGACACGCCTTTCGGGTCGGTGAAGATCACTTGTGCCCCTATCGGGCATCCATGCTCGTTTTCGAAGGAAATACCATCGCCATGTCGCGGGGTTCCGCGAATGGCGAGTAATACGACTCCGAGCGTGCTCCCCCGCAGCGACAGCTTGCAGCCATGTCCCCTGGCGCCGGTGATCGTCGGAGGACGATCGCGGCTGCCGGAGCGAGGACGACCCCGACGGCCGGACCGGCAACGACTCCGACGGCCGACCCGAAGACGACCCCGACAACCCGAGCCGCGACAAGACCAACGGCCGAACCACGGACGACCCCGACAACCCGACCGGCAACAACCCCGACAGCCGATCCGAAAGCGACCCCCACGAACCGAGCAGCGACGAGACCGAAGGCCAGACCACAGACGATCCCGGCGACCGGACCGCCAACGACTCCGACGGACGACCCGAAGACGACCCCGACAACCCGAGCCGCGACAAGACCAACGGCCGGACCGTGGACGATCCCGACGGTTGGGCTGACGGCTCCGATGGCCGGTCCGGAGGCGGTCCCGACGAATCGAGCGACGGTGAGAGCGACGGTGAGAGCGACGGTGAGAGCGACGGTGAGAGCGACGGCCGGGCCGGTGGTGGCGACTGTGATGCCGCGCCCCGGCTCGGAGCCACGTCGGCCCGCGGCGGCGGCGTCGACCGGACCGGGGGTTGTGGCGGTCGGGAACCGTCCGGTCTGTTTCGCACGCGGTGGAGGCGTTCTGCGTGGCGGCGGGCCAGGCCCCAATTGCGGTGGCGCTGATGGTCGCGGCGGAATGCCTCGCACTCGGGTGAGTAATTGCGCGATCTGGTCCGGTCGCGCATGACCGCCAACTCGGCCGAGGTGAACAATTGGAGCTGCCGCATGGATCCATCTTCCCGCGGCCCACCGACAATTTTCGGCCCCGGCCCCGCAGGCGATCATGCCATTTCTGGAGTCGCCGTTGGAGTCCGCCAGTTTCTGCGGACCGAGCGCACGAGCCGGTCGGTGCGTGCCCGCCCAGGACCACGACGAGGCCCGGATCGGCTTCCTGACACTCGCGCGCGTATCAACCAGGCCCGCGCCGGGTTCTGGTTGCTTGGATGCGGCCGAGGGGGACGTGTCCTCGCCGCCCGCCCCTCCCCGGGGCGGGCGGCGACTCCCGCGAACGAACGGCGAGGAACGGCAAGGAACGGCAAGGAACGGCGAGGAACGGCGAGAGCCGGAGACCCGACCCCCAAGACGCGCCTTGCGGGCCACTCTGCGTCACCCCGGAGGCACCCTGCGTCCGTGACTGTGGGTGACCGCCGGGCGTCTGCCATCATGGCCGGATGGTTGTGAACCGGGTCGTTCGGGCGGTCGTTGCCTTGTGTGCCGTCGCTGCCTTTGGCGGGTGTTCGTCGGACGACTCGCCGGATTCCGATGGCACCGTTGTCAGCGTTGATGTCATGCGGAATGCCCTGCTCAAGGCCGCCGAGGTGGGGCCGACCTGGAAGGCGCCCGCCGAGTCGGCCGCGCCCAACCAGCTGGTCAGCATCTGTGGGGCCGACACCGCGCCGGCCGGTATTCCGGGTAGTCCGCAGCTTGTCTCGGCGCCGTTGTCCGACGAGGGCACCGAGGGGGTGCAGAGCCTCACCCAGTACGCGCTCGTCTACGAGGATGCCGTTTCCGCCGCGACCGCGCTCGCCACCCTGCGTGCCGTTGCCGATGCCTGTCCGGCCAGTGTGTCGCGGCCCGCGAAGACCGGTGACCGGGAGGAGCCCGCGTACACCGAGACCGCGCGGACCGCGCCGCTGGAGGAGGGTGGTTGGATAGGGTTTGTCACCACTCGCAACAAGCAGTACGACAAGGCGCACCCCGCCACCGCCGATGTCGCTGTGGCCGCGCTGGCCCGGGGCAACGTCGTGCTGGTCGACCAGTACGCGATCTACCGGCTCGGCAAGTCCGAGGTGAGCGCCAACCCGCAGTTCGCCGCCGACTGGGCCAAGCTCGTCGGCACCACCATCAAGCGGGTTGGCGGGCAGTAGCGGTCAGCGGGCGCGGCCCTCCCGCAGCAGCGCCACCGACTTCGCCACCCGGCGGGTGCGGGTCTCCGCCGTTCTCGCGCCGGTGACCTGCAGGACGTGCCAGCTCTTGGCGCTGTACGACAGGCCGTCCCAGAACGCCTGCGCGGCCGGTTCCGCGGCGAGCGCCGCCGCGAGATCCGCCGGGGTTTCCACCTCGCGGACCGCCGTGTCCAGCTCGACCTGCACGTCGAGCTGGTCGCCCGCCGCGATGCCGGCGGCCGCCCGGCGTTCCGCGCTGACGCCCAGCCAGTGTTCGCCGCCCATCCGGGCGATCGAGCTGCGCCACGTGACGCCGTTGATCGTCACCACCACCTTGGGCCGGCCGCCGCCGCCGAGTTCGGCCACCAGCTTGTTGTCGACCAGGAAGCCGGTGGTGTTGCCGCCGGTCGCCCGCAGCTCCGCGTGAAACCTCATGACCAGGGAATCTACCGCTCAGCGGGCCGGCTCGAGATCTCGTTCCGGCTCGGCCACGACCGGTTCGTCGGGCACCCGGGCCAGCCGGCCCGGCCACCACATCCGCCGGCCGATGTCCAGGTTGAGGGCGGTCACCAGCACCGAGCGGACGACCAGGGTGTCCAGCAGCACGCCGAACGCGACCGCGAAGCCGATCTCCGCGAACGCCACCAGCGGCAGGCTGCCGAGCGCGGCGAACGTGCCCGCGAGCACCACCCCGGCGGAGGTGATCACGCCGCCGGTCGCGGCGAGGCCGATCAGCGCGCCCCGCCGGGTGCCGTGCACCTGGGCCTCCTCGCGGACCCGGGTCATCAGGAAGATGTTGTAGTCGATGCCGAGCGCGACCAGGAACACGAAGACGTACAGCGGGAACGAGGTGTCCGCGCCCTTGAAGCCGAAGACGTGGCGGAAGACCAGCGCGCTGACGCCCAGCGCCGCGGCGAAGGACAGCACCACGGTGGCGATCAGCAGCAGCGGGGCGACGATCGCGCGCAGCAGCAGCGCGAGGATCACCAGCACCACCAGCAGGACCAGCGGGATGATCAGCCGGTTGTCGTGGTCGTTGGCCTCGTTGATGTCCAGCGTCATCGCGGTCAGGCCGCCGACCTGCGCGTCGCCGACCGGGTGCACGGTGGCGCGGAGCCGCTTGATGGTGGCCATCGCCGCGTCGCTGTCCGGCGGGTCGCTGAGCACGCCCTCGATCAGCGCCCGGTCGCCGCGGATGACGGGCTCGGCCGCGGAGCTGATGCCGGGCGTGCCGGCGACCGCCGAGCGGATCTGCGCGGCCGCGCCGGCCTGGCCGATCACCACCACCGGCTGACCCTGGCCGGCCGGGAAGTGCCGGGCCAGCGCCGCCTCGCCGCGCACCGAGGCCGGCTTGCTGACGAACTGGTCGGCCTGGCTCAGGCCGTTCGCGTCGAGCTGGAACAGGCCCGCCGCCATGGCCGCGAGCACGGCGACCGTGGTGATCCAGACGAACCGGGGCCGGCGGGCGATCCGGTTGCCGAGCCGCGCGTAGATGCCGGTGGCGGTGGGATCGGCGCTGCCCTCGGCCGGGCGGACCGGCCAGAACAGCCAGCGGCCGAAGATGACCAGCAGGGCCGGCAGCAGGGTGATCATCGCGGTCAGCCCGACCGCCACGCCGATCGCGGCGACCGGGCCGAGGCCGCTGGTCGAGTTGAGCTCGGCGAGGGTCAGGCAGGACATGCCGACGGCGACCGTGGCGGCGCTGGCGATGATCGCCGGGCCGGCCCGGTGCAGCGCGAGCGCCATCGCCTCGTGCCGGTCGTGGTGCCGGCGCAGCTCCTCGCGGTAGCGGGCGACCAGCAGCAGCGCGTAGTCGGTGCCGGCGCCGAAGACGAGCACGGTCAGGATGCCCGCGCTCTGCGCGTTCACCACCAGCCCGGCGTGCTTCGCCAGCAGGTAGATGACCGCCTGGGAGGCGGTCAGCGCGACCCCGGCGGTCGCGATGGGCAACAGCCAGAGGACCGGACTCCGGTACGTGATCAGCAGGATGATCGCCACGATCGCGAGCGTCGTGTAGAGCAGCGTGCTGTCGATGCCCTCGAACGCCTCGGCGCTGTCCGCGGCGGCCGCCGCCGGTCCCGCGTACCGGATCGACAGCCCGCCGGTCCCGGCGCCGGTGACGTCCTGGAGCTCGGCCACCACGTCGACGATCTTCTGCCAGCCGTCCTGATCGATCCGGATCGGGACCAGGGTCTGCAGGGCCTCGCCGTCCTGCGCCGGCAGCGGACCGGTGACCTCGCCGGCGACGCCCTCGACCCGGCCCAGCGCGGCAATGTCCTGAGTGGCCTTGGCGGTGTCGGCCGGGGTGATGCCGCTGCGGCGTTCGTAGACGATGACCGCGGGCGCGATGTCGTCGGCCTGGAAGGCGGCCTGCAGTTCGGAGACCTTGGTGGCCTCGGCGTCGCCGGGCAGCCAGGCGGCGTTGTCGTTCTGCTGCACGTCGGTCAGCTTCCCGGCCATCGGCGCGGCGATGACGAGCACCACCACCCAGAGGGCCAGCACCACCCACTTGCTCCAGCGTCCACAGACCAGCTTGGCCATCACGTCACCCCCGTGGAGTCCTGCCCGGAGCCTAGGACCGCCGGACCTGCCGGAAAAGCCGAAGACCGACAGGTCAGGGATTTCTCCGGGGCGAGATCGGCTGATCGGCCCATGGGTATATCGGTTTCCCGGCCGGTCCGGGATCCCTAACCTGATCACGAACATCGCGACCAGAGGGGAGACCGCCGTGCGCTACCGCACCGCCGTCGTCGTGCCCTCGTCGCTCTTCGAGCTGATCCTCGTGTCCGCCGTGCCCAGCCCCGGCTGCGCCGCCGGTGCTGGACGTTCCTGACCGCTCGCTCTGTGCCGCGGTCGGGCAGGCGCCCGTCCGAAGTACGGCTCGATCGAAGGATCACCACCATGCGTGTCCGCAATCTCGGCATCCTGGCGCACGTTGATGCCGGCAAGACCACCCTGACCGAACGGATCCTCTACGTCACCGGCGCCACCTACAAACGGGGCGAGGTGCACACCGGGACGACCGTCACCGACTTCGACCCGCAGGAGCGTGACCGTGGCATCACCATCTTCGCGGCCGCCGTCAGCTGCGACTGGGCCGGCCACCGGCTGAACCTGATCGACACCCCGGGGCACGTGGACTTCGCCGACGAGGTCGAGCGCTCCCTGCGGGTGCTCGACGGCGCGGTCGCGGTCTTCGACGCCGTCGCCGGGGTGGAGCCGCAGAGCGAGTCCGTGTGGCGCCAGGCCGACCGGTACGGCGTACCGCGCATCGCGTTCGTCAACAAGCTGGACCGGCCGGGCGCGGACCTGGACACCGCGGTGGCCTCGATCCGGGACCGGCTGGGCGTGCCACCGCTGGTGGTGCAGCTGCCGATCGGCCGCGAGGGTGACTTCACCGGCGTGGTCGACCTGCTCCGGATGCGGGCGCTGACCTGGGTCGACGGGATGCTGACCGAGCGCGCGGCCACGGATCCGGCGGCGCGGGCGGCCCGGCAGCGGCTCGAGGAGGCGGTGGCCGAGCTGCACCCCGACGTGCTGGAGGAACTCGGCGCCGTCTCGCAGGACACGCTGCGCCGGGCGCTGCGGGAGCTCACGCTCTCCGGCGCCGGGGTGGTCGTGCTGTGCGGGGCGGCGTACCGGGACCGGGGCGTCGAGCCGCTGCTGGACGCGGTGGTCGACTTCCTGCCGGCGCCCGGCGGGGACGCGGCGGGCAGCCTGGCGGCGCTGGTGTTCAAAGTGCACACCGCGCCCACCGGACGGCTCACCTATCTGCGGATCTACGACGGCACGCTGGGCAAGGGGGACGTCGTGTGGGACGCGGGCGCGGGCCGCGCCGAGCGGGTGGGCCGGATCCTGCGGGTGCAGGCCGACCGGCACACCGAGGTCGACCGGGCGGTGGCCGGTGACATCGTCGCCGTGGTCGGCGTCAAGGCGGCGCGGACCGGCACGACACTGAGCACCCGGGCGGCGCCGGTGCTGCTCGAGGCGCCGGCCACCGCCGAGCCGGTGGTCTCCGTGGCGATCGAGGCGAAGCGGTCCGCCGACACCCAGCGGCTGGCCGGGGCGCTGGCCGGGCTGGTGGAGGAGGACCCGTCGCTGGCCCTGCGCGCCGATCCCGAGACCGGGCAGACCCTGCTGTCCGGCCTGGGCGAGCTGCACCTGGAGGTGGCGGTGGAGAAGCTGCGGCTGGCCACCGGGCTCGCGGTGACCGTGGGACGGCCGCAGGCGGCGTACCGGGAGACCGTCGTGCGCGGGGTGTCCGGCCTGCTCTACCGGCACGTCAAGCAGGACGGCGGCGCCGGGCAGTTCGCCCACGTGGTGCTCGACGTGGCGCCGCTGCCGGGCGACGGCTTCGAGTTCCGGTCCACCGTGACCGGCGGGCGGGTGCCGCGCGAGTACCTCCGCGCGGTTGAGGCCGGCTGCCGGGACGCGCTCGCGGCCGGTCCGCTGGGCGGGCACCGGGTCGTCGGCGTACGGGTCACCGTCACCGACGGCGCGACCCACCCGAAGGACTCCTCGGAGCTGGCGTTCCGCACGGCGGGCCGGCTGGGTCTGCGGGCGGCGCTGCGGGCCGCGACGATGACCCTGCTCGAACCGGTCGTGGAGGTGACCGTCGCCGCGCCGGAGGAGGCGCTGGGCGCGGTGCTCGGCGACCTGGCCGCCCGCCGCGGCCAGGTGACCGGCTCGACGGGCCGGGCGGTGACCGCGGTGGTGCCGCTGGCCGAGCTGTTCGGCTACGTGACGCAGCTGCGCAGCCGGACGCACGGGCGCGGCACCTGCACCACCCGGCCGGCGGGTTACCAACCGGCGGCGTAGGTGGGCTGAGCACGGGCCCAGGGCGCATGCTCCGGGCCCGTCGCTGCTAGAGCCGGTCCTGGCCGGAGGATGTGTGCAGCCAGCCGCAGTCCGAGCAGACATCGAAGCCGCGGAACTGGGCGAGCCGGCGCCGGCCGCAGACCGGGCACACCACCCGGAACGTCTCGTGGTGGCCGGCGCCGCAGTGCGCCGGGGAGGCCACGGTGAAGAAGAGCCGGCGCAGCCAGTACCCGTCGCCTGCGTCGACCGCCACCACCCCGGACCGGCGCCGCACGTCGACCCGGGCCAGCAGCCGGGTGGTGGCGCCCGGGTGCGGCACGGCGAGCAGCAGCGGCGCCACGTCGGTGGGCTTGACCGTCTCGATCCCGGAGATGATCCGGGCGCTGTCGCGTATCCCTTCCGCGCCGAAGCCGCCGTTCGGCCCGACCGGCAGGTCCACGCACCAGCCGGGCCGCGGCCCGAAGTCGGACTGGCCGAGCCGGGTGCGCAGCACCGTCCAGAGGCCGAGGTGCTCGGAGCCGATCAGGCCGATCTTCACGTCGGCGGCACGGCCGTCGTTGAGCCCGAGCAGCACCGGGCCCCACTTGGCGACCCGGCCGGCGGCGGCGACCGCGGGGCCGAGGCTCGGATACAGCGTGCCGGCGACGCCCTCGACGAAGCGCCACAGCACGCCGCGGAGGGCACCGGCGATCTCGTCGAAGCGGGCGTCCGCCCAGCCGGTGATCCGGCTGGGCGCCCAGCGGGCGGCGAGCTGCCGCGGCGGGCTCTGCTCGGGCGGCGCGAACCAGCGTCGGGTCTCGCTCGGGAAGTCACGAGGGCCGCGGCGCATTGATACATGCTGTCACTGTGCGGCTACGGTGAACACCCCCGGCAGGCCCCGGCCGCCGCCGGAAAGCCGCCCTGGAGATCCGCTCGTAGAGTGGCCGCATGCATCCCGATCCCGCGCTGCTCACGGCCGCTGAGCAGCAGGCATACCGCTTGCTCGTGCGGCTCGCCGGCGCCGGCCCGGCGCAGCTCGCCGGGCTCGCGGGCACGTCCGTGCCGCAGGCCGCCGCGGTCCTGGAATCGTTGCGCGGCAAGGGACTCGTCACGCCCGGGCCGACCTTTCACCCGCTGCCGCCGGACGTCGCGCTGGGTGACACCCTGCTGCGCCAGCAACAGGCGCTGGAGTCGGCACGGCAGGTGGTGGCGGCGCTGAGCGAGGACTACCGCAGCACCAACCGGCGGCGCAGCGCCGAGCACCTGGTCGAGATCGTGGTCGGCGCGCAGGCCCTGCGGCAGCGGCTGCGCGAGATGCAGGACAGCGCCCGCGAGGAGATCCTCTGGTTCTGCCGGGCCAACCCGATCGCCATGCCGGGCCCGGAGAACGCCGAGGAGGGCTCGGCGCTGGCCCGCGGCGTGCGATACCGGGCCATCTACGAGCGGGAGCTGCTGGAGAAGCCGGGCGAGCTGGCCAGCATCGTGGAGTCGATCGCCGCCGGCGAGGAGTCGCGGACGCTGCCCGCGCTGCCCGTACGGCTGGCGATCGCCGACCGCGCCCTGGCCATCTGCCCGCTGGTGCCCGACGAGTCCCGCGGGGTGGGTGAGCCCACCGCCGCGCTGATCCGCCCGAGCGAGCTGCTCGACGCGCTGGTGGCGCTCTTCGAGAGCTACTGGGAACGGGCCACGCCGGTGCTGGCCGCGGCGCCGGGCGCGGAGTTGCCGCCGGCCGAGGTGCTGCTGCTGTCGCTGTTCGTCTCCGGGATGCCGGACAAGTCCATCGCCACCCATCTCGGGATCAGCAAACGCACCGTGCAGCGCCGGCTGGACCGGCTGATGACGCTGGCCGGCGTGGACACCCGCACCGGCTTGGCGTTCCAGGCGGCCCGCCGGGGCTGGCTCGCGGCCCCGGCGGACCTGGCCGGTCAGCCGCGGCCGTAGGCGCGGATCACCGTCTGCGTCACGGTGTTGCCGGCCCGGTCCCGCGCGGTGACCCGCAGGGAGACCGGGGTACGCCCGCCCGGGATCCAGGCCGCGGTGCCCACCGTGACCGCCCGCCGCCAGCTCGCGCCGTCGTCGGCCGACACCTCCACCGTCAGGTCACTGAGCTTCGCCGAGAAGCCCAGCCCCAGCAGGTGCGGCCCGGCCGTCCGGGGCGCGTCGTAGCTGACGTGCAGCAGCGGCAGCGTCCCGTCGGCGCCCGAGCGGAACGTCCACTCGGTCGCGGTCCGGGTGCCGTAGAGCCAGTCCTCGCCGCCGCGCTCGGTGGTGAGCCGCAGCTTGTACCCGGCCGTGCCCTTGCTGGTGGTCACGTTCTGCCAGGCGTTCGGCAGCTGGGCGAGCACCTTGCCGTCGCGCCACAGCGTCGCCGCGACCGGATCGGCGGCGCCCGCCTCGTAGTGCCCGTCGCGGTCCACGAACTCGGCGACCCGCAGCTTCAGCACGTCACCGGCGCGGGTCGACGCGATGCCGGCGGGCGCGGCCGGCCGGACCACCGGCGCGGCCCAGCTCTCCCGTTCCCGGCCGGCGCGGTAGCTCCGCGGCGGCTCGACGAACCCACCCTGCAACTGCCCGAAGCTGCTCCACGGATACAGGTTGTGCACCCGGTGCTGCCACACCGAGTCGCCGGCCGACACCCACTCCTCGCGGGTCGACGGTGTCCGCACCGCGCGGGACGTGTCGTTCCATGAATACGTCTGCCAGGGGCGCCATCCGAATCGCTGCTCCTTCACCCAGTCGAAACCGCCGTTGTCGGCGTAACTCGTCGTGATCCGCCGGCTGTTGGCGGTGGTCACCCGGTGCACGACCCGCTCGGGGATGCGGTCCTTGGACACCTGGATGACGTCGTACAGGTACGGGCTCGACCTGGTCAGCGTCAGGTCGACGGTGGCGCCCGGCCGGGCCGCGCGGGCCAGCAGCCGCTGCCCGTCGTCGTACGCGACCGCCAGCGAGATCACCGGCAGCTGCTCCGCGTCCGGCGCGAAGACCGTCCACGCGGACCGGTCCGCGGGCCGCACCAGCAGCGCCGCCGCCGCGCCGGCTCGCGCCGCCGCGTCGATCTGCGCCAGCTCGTCCTCCTCGGTCGCCGGGATCAGCACGGCCTTTCCGCGTACGGACCCAGTGCCCCAGATGGTCAGCGGGAAACGCCGGCTCCCGGAGTACGCGGGCGAGTTGCCGAACAGGTTGAGGTCCAGCGGGCCGCCGACCCCGGGCACCTGGGCCTGCACCATCGGCGCGACGAGCTGCCAGCGGGAGGAGAACTCGAAGCTGCCCGTGCTGACCTTCCTCGACGGCAGCACGTTGACCTGTTCGATCGTGCTGAAGTGCATGACGCCGTGCGCGATGCTGCGGCCGGTGCCGGTGACCCGGTGCACGTAGTAGCTGAGCACCGCCTGCTGCTCGGCCGGCTTCGGCGTCTCGATCCGGATCGGCGTGCCCTTGCGGGCGTCGATCAGCACCTCGATGTCCCGGTCGACCCGCAGCTCGGGGATGGCGGCGTAGGTTGCCTGCTCGTCCAGCGGCGCGCCGTCCTCCAGCAACGCGTCGAGCAGGTAGGTGCCCTCCTGGACCTCGTACGAGCCGCCCTCGGGGCCGAAGTACGAGAGCACGTCGAAGCGGGCGTCGTCGCCGTGGATGGTGAGGGCGGGGACGAAGGCGGGCGTACCGCTGCGGTCGACGGCCTTGACCGTGACGGTGTGCCGCGGGCCGTCCAGGGTCGCGCCGATCGCGGTCGTCACGACCGTGACGCCGGAGGTGGCTTTGAGCCAGCCGCTGATCCGGCCCTGGTCCTGCTTCGCGAAGTCGACGGCGAGCACCACGGAGGCGCTGCCGCCGGCCGGGACCGTGACGCCGGCCCGGTCGGTGGTGAAGCCGGTGGGCGCGGACAGGGCCAGGGTCACCGGCGTGCTGCCCGCGTTGGTGTAGGTGACCGTCCGGGTGGCGGCGCTCGGGGTCTCGCCGACGGTGTGCCGGCCGAAGTCGGCGACCGGGGTGCCGGTCACCTGCTGGGTGGTGGCGCGAGCCAGGTCGACGCGGCCGGCGCCCTGGGCGTACACGGACTGGTCCGCGGCCGTGCGGGCCGTGCTGACCAGTGCCTCCTTGAGCCTCGTGCCGGTCCAGTCCGGGTGCTGCTGGGCCAGCAGGGCGGCCGCGCCGGCGACGTGCGGCGTCGCCATCGAGGTGCCGGAGGCCGCGGTGTACCTGTCGTCGACCGGCTCGCCCATGGTCGTGCCGGCCGCGCGGGCCGCCACGATGCCGACGCCCGGCGCGGTGATCTCGGGCTTGAGGCCCAGGTCGCCGAGGCGGGGGCCGCGGCTGGAGAAGTCGGCCAGCCCGTCGTTGCGGTCGACCGCGCCGACGGTCAGCGCGCTCGGGGCGGCGCCGGGGGTGCCCACTGTGGAGTCGGCGCCCTCGTTGCCGGCCGCGACCACGAACAGGGTCCCGCTGGCGGCGCTGATCTCGTCGACGGCGACGCTCATCGGGTCGGTGCCGTCGGTCGCGGAGCCGCCGAGGCTCAGGTTGACGACCTTGGCGCCCTCGGCCACGGCCCACTGCATGCCCTGGATGATCTCCGACTCGTAGCCGGAGCCGCTGTCGTCGAGCACCTTGCCGATCAGCAGCTGCGCGCCGTACGCGACGCCCTTGCGGGTGCCGCCGGCGGCGGCGCCGCTGCCCGCGACCGTGGCGGCCACGTGGGTGCCGTGGCCGAAGCGGTCGGCGGTGTCCTCGCTGCCGCTGAAGTTGCGGGCCGCGGCGATCCGGCCGGCCAGGTCGGGGTGGCCGGCGTCGACGCCGGTGTCCAGCACGGCGACCTTGACGCCCCGGCCGTCGAACCCGGCCTGCCAGGCGGCGGGGGCGCCGATCTGCGCGGTGCTGCGGTCCAGCACCGGCCGCACCTTGCCGTCCAGCCAGATCCGGGTCGCGCCGGCCGTGCGCGCGGCCCCGCCCTGGGTCTGCCAGAAGCTCGCCAGGGTGTTCTTGGCCGGCCGGATCGCGGTGGCGTTGATGCTGGTCAGGGCGCGCGCGTCGGCGGTGCGCAACGCGGCGCCACCCTGGACGATGAGCGGCAGGGCCGGCGCGGCGGCGTCGCCGTAGCCGTCGGCCAGCAGCCGCTCGACGTCGAACAGGTCGGCGTCGAGGCGGCCGGCGTCGACCAGCGGGATCGCGTCGCTGGGCAGCACCCGCAGGCCGCCGTCGGTCTCCAGGGTGTGGAACGTGACGCCCTGGCGGCCGGGGGCGGGACGCACCGTGGCGGCGTACCGCTGACCGACCTTGGTGAGCGCGACCGTGTCCCCGGTGATCAGGGTGATGGTCGCGGCCTCGGCTCCGCTTCCGGGCGCCGCCGGCGCGGGGCCGGTCGCCGCGGCCGGGCCGGGTATCGCGGTGGCTCCGATCAGGACGCCGACCAGCAGACGACTCAGCATGAGGACTCCTTCGCAGCGTGGTTCGCTGCACGCATCATGGAGTCCGGATCTTCACCGCCGGGTTACCTCGGGCTGCCGCAGAGCGGACATGGCGCGATGTGGACAGGCGTCAATCCGCGTCGGCGGGGCCGGCCAGCCCGGCCTGCTCGTCGCGCTCGGCCCAGCGCAGCAGCGGGCCCAGGTCGAAGGCCGTGTCGTCGATGCCCGCGTGCAGGTCGCCCAGCTTCGCGAACCGCGCGGGCACGGTCTGCAGGGTGAACTCGTCGGGCTCGACGGTGTCCACCTCGTCCCAGCGGATCGGCGTGGAGACCGTGCCCCGCTGGTTGCCCCGCACCGAGTACGCGCTGGCGATCGTGTGGTCCCGGGCGTTCTGGTTGTAGTCGACGAACAGCTTGGCCGGGTCGCGGTCCTTGCGCCACCAGGTGGTCGTCACCTCCGGCGAGCGCCGCTCCACCTCACGGGCGAACGCCAGCGCCGCCCGCCGGACGTCGCCGAAGCCGTGCTCGGGCGCGATCCGGACGTAGATGTGCAGGCCCCGGCCGCCGGAGGTCTTCGGATAGCCGGTGATGCCCAGCTCGCCGAGCACCTCGTGGGCCACGTGCGCGACCCGGCGCACGGTGTCGAAGCCGCACTCCGGCATCGGGTCCAGGTCGATCCGCCACTCGTCCGGCTTCTCGGTGTCCGCGCGCCGGGAATTCCACGGGTGGAACTCGACCGTCGACATCTGCACCGCCCAGATGACCTCGCCGAGCTGGGTCACGCACAGCTCGTCGGCGTGCCGGTTGTACCGCGGGAACGTCACGCGGACCGTCGACAGCCAGGGCGGGGCGCCGTGCGGCACCCGCTTCTGGTGCACCTTCTCCCCCGCCAGCCCGTCCGGGAAGCGGTGCAGCATGCACGGCCGCTCGCGCAGCGCCCGGACGATGCCGTCACCCACGCTCAGGTAGTAGTTGACCAGGTCGAGCTTGGTCAGGCCCAGCTCCGGGAAGTACACCCGGTCCGGGTTCGAGACGCGGACGGTGTGCTCCCCGGTGTCGACCTCGATCGCGGGTGACTTGGTGGCCATGGGGTCAACCTAGCCGCTGGCGTGGCTAGTCGGCGCGGTGCCGGCCGACACGGGCCGGTTCACGTTGCTCCGGTACGCCGAACGCGCGCCTGCCGCCGCCGAGGTGCTTGACCGCGTACATGGCGTGGTCGGCGGCGCGCAGGGCCTGGTCCGGGTCGTCGCTGGTGGTGGCGAGGTGCACGCCCACGCTGGCGCCGATGGTGATCTCGGCGCCGAACACCTGGAACGGGCGCTCCACCGCGATCCGCACCCGGGCGCTCATCGTGTCGGCGTCGGCCTGCGCGGTGACCCCGGGCATCAGCACGACGAACTCGTCGCCGCCCACCCGGGCCAGCACGTCGTCCTCGCGGACGCAGGCGCTGAGCCGCGCGGCCACCTGGCGCAGCAGCTCGTCGCCGGCCTCGTGCCCGTGCGCGTCGTTGACCGGCTTGAACCCGTCCAGGTCGACGAAGAGCACGGCCACCGCGTCGTCGCGCAGCGAGCTGCCCAGCGCGTCCTGCATCCGGCGCCGGTTCGGCAGGCCGGTCAGCGCGTCGTGGGTGGCCTCGTGGTGCAGGCGCTCCTGGAACGCGCGGTTCTCCGAGATGTCGCGGGCGTTGATGACGATGCCGGTCAGGGCCGGGTTCTGCATCTGGTTGGAGGCGGTGAACTCGAACCAGGTGGCCTTGCCGGCCCGGTTGAGGATCCGGGTCTGCAGGCGCAGCACCCCGTCGCGCTCGGTGAGCAGCCGGCCGAAGGCCTGCTGCATCTGCGGGCGGTCCTCCGGGTGCACCAGCTCGAAGACGCTCGAGCCCTGCAGCGAGCCGGCCGGGAAGTGCAGCACGGACGCCGCGCTGGGGCTGGAGTACGCGACCCGGCCCTCGGCGTCGAGCACCGCCACCATGTCCGGGGCGTGCAGGAACAGCGCCTGGAACCGCTCGTCCGCCCGGCGCCGCTGGACCTGGGTGCGGTAGCCGAGGATGGAGATGCCGACGGCCCCGATCAGGAGCATGGCCAGCAGCGTCACGTTGATGGTCTGGCTGCGGCTGTGCACCGCGCCGTCGAACGAGGCCAGCGTCTGGGTGCGGACGTACGCCCACCCGCCCGGCATCGTCTCGTTCTTGACGATGATGGACATCATCTTGGTGTCGCCGGAGCGGTACTCGACGAACACGGAGCCGTTGGTGAGCTTGGCGGCGGCGGCGACCACCGCGGGGTCGAACACCGTGCCGATCCGGGTCTCGTCGCTGGCGAAGCCGACCCGCCCGGCGGTGTCGATGACCGTGGTGAGGTGCGCCGCGGACTTGAGCCGCGCGGTGTACGCCTGCAGATTCGTGTCGGCGACCTTGTTGAAGCCGATCAGCAACGCCGTGGTGGTGCCGTTGACCTTGATCGGCACCGCGAAGGCCTCCACCGCGACAACCGTGCCCCCGGCGTCCTTGACCTGCATCACGCTGGAGAGACCGAGCTTGCCGGCCAGCAGCAGCGAGCGCATCGGCTGGTAGCCGGGATCGGTGGACAGCGGCAGCGGGTTGGCCCGGGAGGAGTTCAGCACGGTGCCGTTGAGCGCGGTGATCGACGCGCCGTACGGGAAGGAGGGGGACTTCGCGACAAAGGAGTCCAGGGCCTCAAGGTCGTTGACGTAGCCGACCCCGAGGTTGAACGGGTAGCTGTCGGCGAAGGCCTTGAGCTCTTTGGCGGAGAGCAGCTGCATCTGCCCGGCGAGGGTGGCGTTGTTGACGGCGAGCGCCACGGAGTCGGAGCGGTGCACGGTGTCGGCGGCGCGCAGCGCCGACCGGTTCACCACCACACCCACGATGCCCACCGCCACCAGCAGCATGACGCTGACCACGACGGCGAGCCAGTTGCGCAACCGCATCTGATTGCCTCCTCGCCGGGAAAGATCGGGCGAGGGCCGGGTGAGCTGAACGAAATCGCCCGCAACTTGCGGTCGGGGCCGGGCCCTCAACGGCGCCAGGGCGGCGGCGTGCCGTGCAGCCACCACTGCAGGGCCCTGGTGACCTGCGGCAGCACCAGGTACGTCATCAGCGGCGTCAGGCACACCGTGGTCACCAGCGTGCGCACCAGCACGTGCTGCCCGGCCAGCAGATGCCCGAGTGTGACCGCCGCCAGCAGGCTGACCGGGAAGAAGCCCAGCCAGATGATCACCGCCTGCTTCCACCGCGGCGGCGGCGCGGGCGCCCCGGCCAGGTCGTCGATCTGGTGCTCCTGGGGCGGGTCGAACCAGCCCTCGATGCCGGTGCGCCGTTCCATCCGGGTGTGCTCGACCATGCCCTGCGCCGACGAGAGCCACCACTGCCGCTGCGGCGACTCCTCCCAGGCGTGCAGCGCCGCGGCGTCGGCGAAGCGGTAGAGCATGTGCCACTCGGTCGAGCCGAGCACCGGCCGCACCCAGCCCACCCCGAGGAAGCCCGGGAAGTCCTCGGCCAGCGTGGCGCCGGCCCGGACCCAGGCCAGCATCTCGGCGTTGCGCGACGGATCGGCCCGGCGGGTGATCGCGACGGTCACGGCGAGCGAGGGGGTGGCGGTCTGCATACCACCGATCATTCCCGCCCGGTGTCACGGCTGGGCGGCGAACGGCCCCGCCGAGCTGTGATGAAACGCGCGTACCTGGTCCTCCACCCGGGCCCGCAGCGCCAGGAAGGCGGGTGCCCGCTTGACCGTCAGGTCGCGGTCCGCGGGCAGCTCAACCGGCAGATCGGCGGCCACCCGGCCGGGGTCGCAGGCCAGCACCACCACCCGTTGACCGAGGAAGACGGCCTCCTCCACGTCGTGGGTGACCATCAGCACAGTCGTACCGGTGTCCTGCCAGACCCGGCGCAGGAAGAGCTGCATGTCTTCCTTCGTCTGCACGTCGAGGGCGCCGAACGGCTCGTCCAGCAGCAGCACGTCCGGCTCGCAGGCCAGCGCCCGGGCGATCGCCACCCGCTGGCGCTGTCCGCCGGAGAGCTCTCTGGGCAGTTTGTCGCGCAGCGCGGTCAGGCCGGTCTCGGCCAGGTACCAGTCGACCCGGCGGCACAGCTCGGCCCGGGGCAGCCCGAGCAGCTCCAGCCCGAACGCCACGTTGCGCTCGACCGTGCGGAACGGGTAGACCGCGCCGGACTGGAACACCAGCCCACGGTCGGGTCCGGGGCCGGCCACCGGGGTGCCGGACAGCGCGATGACGCCCGCGGTGGGCCTGCTCAGGCCGGCGATCAGCGACAGCAGCGTCGACTTGCCGGAGCCGCTGGCGCCCACCAGGCAGACGAACTCGCCGGCGGAGACGTCCAGCGAGATGTCGTCGAGGGCGGTGAACGCGCCGTACCGCATGCCGACGCCGGTCAGCGAGAGCAGCGTCATCACACCCACCGGCCGATCCGGTCGCGCAGCATCCGGAGCAGGATGTCGATGGTCAGGCCCAGGACCGCGATCACGATGAGCACGGCGAAGATCCGGTCGCTGGCCAGGAAGCGCTGGCTGCGGGCGATCCGGTAGCCCAGGCCCTCGGTCGAGTTGATCAGCTCGGCGACCACCACGAAGTTCCAGGCGGCGGCCGCGTTCACCCGTACCGCGTCGATCATGCCGGGCAGCGCGTGCGGCACGACCACCTTGCGCAGCACCTCGCCGCGCCGGGCGCCGAGCGTGTACGACACGTCGATCAACGCTCGCGGCACCTGCCGCACCGCGTCCGCGGTCATCAGCGTGTTGAAGAAGACCGTGCCGATGAACAGCAGCATCCACTTGGACGGCTCGCCGATGCCCAGCCAGATGGTCAGCAGCGGGATGAACGCGCTGGCCGGCAGGTAGCGCAGCAGCCCGACGATCGGCTCGAACAGCGCCTGCCCCGCCGGGAAGCCGCCCATGACCAGCCCCACCGGCACCGACACGACGACCGCCAGGCCGAAGCCGATGAGGATGCGCTGCCCGCTGGCCCAGGTGTCGGCCGCGAGCTGGCCGGAGCGCGCCATCTCCCAGCCGGCCGCCAGCACGGCCGCCGGCGACGGCAGGAACGCCTCCTGGACGGCGCCGGTGGCGGCCACCGCCACCCACGCGACCAGCGGCACCAGCACCGAGCACACCATCAGCACGGCCCGGGCGCGGCGCGAGACCGGTGCGCGCAGCGCCCAGAGCCGGGCCGGCCGGATCTGCTTGCGGCGCGGCAGCTTCGCCAGGGCCGGCCGCGCGGGGGCGGTGGCGGTGCTCATTCCGTCACGGCTTGCACGAACTTGGGCTCGAGCAGCCCGTCCAGCGGCGGCTTGGCGTCGGCTAGCCCGGTCGACACCAGGAAGTCGCTGATCTGCTGGGCCTGGTACTCCAGGTTCGCCGGCGTGCTGCCCGGTGCGAACGCGTCCAGATTCTGCTGGCGGGAGAAGATCGTCGTACCCGCGTCGTAGGTCCTGTAGTCGGCGGCGGTGACGCCGCCGCGCTTGGCCATGATCTCGATGGCGGCGGCGGGGTTCGCCTTGATCCACGCCGTGGTGTCGAACCAGGTCTGCACCACGGCCTGCACCTGCGTGGGGTGGTCCCGGACGAAGCCGGCGCCGAAGACGAGGTGGTCCGGGATGGCACCGGGGAAGTCGGCCGAGGTGGCGATCGCCTTGCTGCCGGCCAGGCCGAGCGCGGTGGTGGTGAAGGGTGCGAAGACCCCGACGGCGTCGACCTTGCCGGCCACGAAGGCGGCCGCCGCCGCATCGGTCAGCAGCGGCGTGAACTCGATGTCCCGCTCGGTCAGCCCGGCCTTCCGCAGGGCCAGCAGCAGCAGGTAGTGGTCCACTGTGCCCTGTTCGGCGGCGACCTTCCTGCCCTTGAGGTCGGCCACCGAGGTGATCCCGGGCCGGGCGATGATCTGGTCGTTGCCGGTCGAGTTGTCGTTGGTCAGCACCACGGTCTGCTCGGCGCCGCCGCTGACCGAGGACAGGGTGTCGTTGAGGGTCTGGCTGTTGGCGTCCAGGTTGCCGGTGCTCAGCGCGGTGAGGCTGTCGGTGTAGCTCTCGAAGTACTTCAGGTCGACGGTCACCCCGTTCCTGGCGAACAGGCCCTGCTCCTGGGCCACCTGCCAGGGGAACCAGCCGGGCCAGGCGGAGAAGCCCAGCCGTACGGTGGCCTGGCCGGCCGCCGCGGTCGCGCTGTCGTCGGCGCCGCACCCGGCGGCCAAGAGCACAACGGCCGTGGCCGCCGCGAGAATCGTCTTTCTCATCGCTTCTTCTCCTGGGGAAGGTGACCGGAGCGGACCAGGCAACCGAGGGTGTCGCAGATGACCCGGGTGGCCAGCAGGGCGGTGATCTCGGCGGTGTCGTAGGCCGGGGCGCACTCGACGACCTCGATCCCGGCCAGCGGCCGGGCGTCCGCGATGATCTGGATGAACTTGAGCACCTCGCGGGGCAGGAAGCCGCCGGGCTCCGGCCAGCCGGTGCCGGGCACGAACGCCGCGTCGAGGCAGTCCACGTCGAACGACAGCCACACCGCCTCGGCGCCGTCCCAGGCCACCTCGAGGGCGCGCTCGGCGGCCTGCTCGATGCCCATCTCGACGCAGTCGGTGACGGTCATGATGGTGGTGCCGCGCTCCCGGCCGACCTTGACCCCGGGCCGCGGCGCCTGCCAGCCGCCGATGCCGATCTGCACCAGGTTCTTCGGCGGCACGTTGGGGATGTCCGTGGCGTGGAACCACGGGGTGGTGTGCATCCGCTCGTCGAGGTCCGTCTCCTGGGTGTCGACGTGCCGGTCGAAGTGGATGATGCCGAGGTTGCCCTGCAGGTGCTGGGCGACGCCGCGCACGGTGGGATAGCCGATGGAGTGGTCGCCGCCGAGCACCACCGGGAACGCCCCGGAGGAGAACACGTGCCCGACGGCCTTGGAGATCTGGTCGAAGGTCTTCTCGATGTTCGCCGGGATGGTGAAGATGTCACCCAGGTCGGCGATCGTGATCGACTCGCGCAGGTCGACGCCGAGCTCGAACGAGTACGGGCCGTACAGCGCGGAGATCTTGCGGATCCCCTGCGGGCCGAAGCGGGTGCCCGACCGGTACGTGGTGCCGCCGTCGAAGGGCGCTCCCAGCACGGCGACGTCGTACTCGCCGCAGCGCCGCACGTCCTCGACGTACGGGGCCTTGAGGAACGTGTTGATCCCGGCGAAGTGCGGCAGCTCGCCCCGGGAGAACGTCGGGATCGTGCGGTCGTTGATGGAGTCGGCGCCCGGCAGGCCGTACTCGAGGCCGCGGGCGATCTCCTCCTGCCACTTGGTGGTGGGGAGCTTGGCCTCGGCGGCGACGGCGTACGCGGCCTCGGGGCCGTACCGGTCGTGCAGGGTGGGCTCGGTGCCGGACTGCTCGGCGTCGGACTGCTCGGCGTGCTCGTGCCGGTGATCGTGCTGGAAACCCACGGGCGCCTCCGGAAACGAGGCCTGGCCGGAGAGCAGCCAGGATCCTTGGCTGTCCTCCCGGGCTTTTGTCCCGCCGTGGAACGCTCGCGTGCGAACGCCTGCACCTCTCGGACCAGCCCGCGCGTGCGGCGGAACCCTAGGCGCGCCTCACCAGGTGGTGAGTCATCTGGCAGTAGAGACCCGGGACGTTGCCCCGGTATGACCCGGCTGTTACCGCTGCGTGTCAGGCGTTCCGCAGGGGTCGAGGGGTAAGTTGACGAGCCATGACGCTGCGAAAGTTATCGATGGCTGCCCTCGCCCTCGTCACGCTCACCACCACCACCGGCTTCACCTCCAGACCGCACACGCCGACCTGGCAGCTGTCCGACACCGGGGTCACCGCCCGGTTCCGCGGGCTCGCCCCGGTCAGCGACCGGGTGGCCTGGGTGGCCGGCGCCGCGGGCACGGTCCTGCGGACCGTCGACGGCGCACGGAGCTGGCAGCGGGTCGACCCGCCGGGCGCCGCCGAGCTCCAGTTCCGCGACATCGAGGCGTTCGACGCCGACCACGCTGTGGCGCTGACCATCGGCGAGGGTGAGCAGTCCCGGCTGTACCGGACCGCGGACGGCGGCCGCAGCTGGACCGAGACGTTCCGCAACGACGACCCGGCGGCGTTCTACGACTGCGTGACCTTCCTGGACCGCCGGCACGGCCTGGCGCTGTCCGACCCGGTCGGCGGCAAGTTCCGCATCCTGGCCACCGCCGACGGCGGCCGGTCCTGGCGGGTGCAGCCGACCGCCGGCATGCCCGACGCGCTGGCCGGCGAGTTCGCGTTCGCGGCCAGCGGCACCTGCCTGGTCACCGCCGATCACCTCGGCGCGGGCCGGGCCTGGTTCGCCACCGGCGGCGGCGCGCGCGCCCGGGTCTTCACGACCGTGAACGGCGGCCGGTCCTGGCGGGTCACCGACAGCCCGATCCCGAGCAGCCCCAGCGCCGGCATCTACAGCCTGGCCTTCCGCGACCCCTGGCACGGCATCGCGGTCGGCGGCGACTACGCGGTGCCGGAGGCGGCCCCGGACGCGGCGGCGACGACCCGCGACGGCGGCCGCACCTGGACGACCGCCCGGACCGCGCCGGGCGAGTACCGCTCGGGCGTGACCTGGCTGGGCGGCGGCACGGCGCTGGCGGTCGGGCCGACCGGCAGCGACCTCAGCCGCGACGGCGGGCGCACCTGGACGGAGTTCGACGCCGGCAGCTTCGACGCGGTGCGGTGCGTGGCCGGGTCGTGCTGGGCCTCGGGCGAGCAGGGCCGGGTGGCGAAGCTGCACTGGCGGCGCTGATCCGGCAAGCTCGACACTGCTCGTTACGGTGAGCGGCGATGAGCGGCCCCGTCCCGGCGCATCGCCGCCCCAGCGCCTTGCCGGGTCGTGACCACCGCGGTGTGCTCGCCGGCTTCCTGGCGGTGATCATCGGGGCTCGGATCGGCATGTCCGCCCTGAAACTGTCCCTCGTGCTCAGCTGCCTGGTGCTGCTGGCCACCCTGCTCGCCGCATTCGTCGCGCTCAGCGGGTGGTGGCGGCTCCGGGAGGGGCGGGCGGCCCGCGAGCTGGCCGGCTGGGTGGCGGCCGGCGGGTGGGAGCCGGTGCCGGACCGGCCCTGGCCGTGGTGGGGGCTGGTGGAGCACGCCGACACGGTGACCGTACTGCGTGCGTACCGGAATCGGGTTGCGGGTCTTCCGGTCGTGACCGGTGAGCTGGCGTTCGTGGACGACGCGCTCAGCACGGCCGTCGACCGGCGCGAGGGGTACGCCGTCTTCGTCGTCGTCACGCTGCCGCAGCCGGCGCCGGCACGTGCCGTGCGCCTGCGCCGCAATCCCGTTTCGCGGCGCCTGGACCGCGACGAGTTCCGGCGCCGGTTCCGCCCGGTCGGCGCCGAGCAGCACCGGCTGGACGACCCGGAGCTGCGGGCCGCCCACGTGCGCGGTGAGATTCCACCGTGGACGCTCATCGAGGATGAGCTGTTCGTCTTCGTGCCGCTGACCGCACCGCTGCGGCCGGAGCACCTGGAGGATGCCGCCCGCCGGGCGATCCGGGTGGCGCACCTGTTCGGGCTACCCGTTGAGGTAGGTGAGCACGGCTAGCACCCGGCGGTTGTCGTCGTCCGACGGCGGCATGCCGAGCTTGGTGAAGATGTTGTTGATGTGCTTGCTGACCGCCTTCTCGGTGACGAAGAGCTTCGCCGCGATGGCCGCGTTGGACCGGCCCTCGGCCATCTCCCCCAGCACCTCCCGCTCGCGGGCGGTCAGCACGGCCAGCGGTTCGCGGCGGGCCAGCAGCTGCGAGACCACCTCGGGGTCCATCGCGGTGCCGCCGTCGGCCACCCGGCGCACCGCGTCGACGAACTGCGCCACGTTCGAGATCCGGTCCTTGAGCAGGTAGCCGACGCCGCCCTTGCGGTCGCTCAGCAGCTCGCGGGCGTACAGCGGCTCGACGTGCTGGGAGAGCACCAGCACCGGCAGGCCGGGGATCTCGGCGCGGGCCGCGATCGCCGCCTGCAGGCCCTCGTCGGTGAAGGTCGGCGGCAGCCGGACGTCGACCACGGCCACGTCCGGCCGGTGCTTGATCAGCGCCGGCAGCAGCGCCGGGCCGTTGTCCACCGCCTCGACCACCTCGAAGTCGAACGCCTCCAGCAGTCGGGTCAGCCCGTCCCGGAGGAGGGCGAGGTCTTCGGCGAGGACAACACGCACGGCAACTCCATGGTCACGACCGTCGGTCCACCCGGCGGGGAGGACACCGACATGGTGCCATCGAAGGCGGCCAGCCGGCGGGCGATGCCGCGCAGCCCGGTGCCGCGCGCCGGGTCGGCCCCGCCGATCCCGTCGTCGCTGACGGTCAGCAGCAGCAGGTCGTCGACGTGCTGGACGTAGATCTGCACGGTCTTGGCCTGGCTGTGCCGCACCACGTTCGCCAGCACCTCCGCCGTCGCGAAGTACGCCGCGGACTCGACCGGGGTCTCGGGGCGCCCGGGCAGGTCCATGTCGACGGTCACCCGCAGCGGCAGGC
Organism: Actinoplanes sp. NPDC049599; assembly: GCF_044465625.1. NCBI lineage: Bacteria > Bacillati > Actinomycetota > Actinomycetes > Micromonosporales > Micromonosporaceae > Actinoplanes > Actinoplanes sp. NPDC049599. The sequence continues at coordinate 56,273 of NZ_JBITLX010000014.1, read as the reverse complement.
TCATCGCCAGCGCCCGGACGGCGCCGTCCAGCCCGCGCTCGGCCAGCACCGGCGGGTGGATGCCGCGGACCAGGTTGCGCAGCTCGAGCAGCGCCGTGCCGCTGGCCTCCCGGGCCTCGGCGAGCAGCTTGCGGGCCGCGGTCGGGTTGCGCTCGATCATCTCCTCGGCCAGCCCGATGGTCATGCCCAGCGACACCAGCCGGGCCTGGGCGCCGTCGTGCAGGTCGCGTTCGATCCGGCGCAGCTCGGCGGCCTGCGCGTCGACCGTGTCGGCCCGGGTGACGGTCAGCTGGGCCACCCGCAGGCGCAGCTTGGCGGCCTTGGTCGGGGCCAGGAAGAGCCGGGCGAACTGGGCGTTGACCTCCAGCAGCCAGGGGGCCGCGCCCAGCCCGAGGGCCAGGAACAGCACCCCCTGCGGCATCGAGAGCATGGCCTCGCTGAAGTTCGCGATCGGCCAGAAGACGCCGTAGCCGTACCAGTCGATGCTCAGGTAGAGCCAGAGCGGGATCAGCAGGACGCCCTCGACGCCGTACAGCGGGATGGCCACGGCGAGCAGGCCGAGGACGAAGCCGACCAGCGCGCCGGGCACCAGCCAGGCCAGATCACGCCAGGTCGCCGGGTCGGTGGCGATCCACCGGAAGCGTTTCCAGCCGCCCGGCAGCGCCCGCGGCGGCGGCGGCTCGTACGGCCGGGCGATCGCGATGCCGGCCCGCTCCGCCAGCCGGCGTTCCAGGTTGGCGCGCATCCGGACCAGGTTGGTGACCCAGGGCAGCAGGGCCAGGCCGAGGAACGGCACCGGGGCCAGCGCCAGCGCGACCAGCGACATCGCCAGCAGCGGCAGGTTGGTGATCGACAGGCCGACGGCGAAGACCCCACCCGCGATGGCCCGCAGGCCGTCGCGTACCCACGTTCCGGTCTCCATGGTCCTCATTCTGCTCGGCTGTCCCACCGGCATCAGCGATACCGGCTCCACCATGTGCACAATCCCCCACGTTTGACGGGGGTGCTACCACCACCATCGCCGGGGATCTGACACTCCTGACCGTTCGGCCCCCGGCGAGGAGGCTGGAAGCATGACGACAACGACGGAGCGACCGCGCAAAGCGGCCGGAAGTGACTTCGCCGAGTTGAACCGCCGGGTGACCCGCGCGGGCCTCCTCGAACGTAAGCCCGCGTACTACGCCGTACGGCTGACCGTGGTCTCCCTGATGCTCATCGGCGGATGGACCGCGTTCTTCCTGATCGGCGCGTCCTGGTGGAACCTCGTCACGGCCGTGTTCCTCGCGGTGACCTTCACCCAGGTGGCGCTGGTCGCGCACGACCTCGCCCACCGGCAGGTCTTCCGCACCAAGCGCCCCGGCGAGATCACCGGCCGGATCGCCGGCAACCTGGGCGTGGGCATGAGCTACGGCTGGTGGATGGACAAGCACACCCGCCACCACAACAACCCCAACCACGACGACCTCGACCCGGACGTCGCCCCCGAGGTGCTGATCTGGGCCACCAAGAGCGCGTGGGGCCGGCGCGGGCTCAAGGGCTTCGTCACCCGGCACCAGGCCGGGCTGTTCTTCCCGCTGCTCACGCTGCTCGGCATCGACCTGAAGCTGTCCAGCGTCAAGGCGCTGATCCGCGGCGACATGAAGCGCCGCAACCTCGAGGCCGCGATGCTGATCATCCACGCGGCCTGCTACCTCACCGCGCTGTTCGTGGTGCTCTCGCCGCTGCAGGCCATCGCCTTCCTCGTGCTGCACCAGGCGCTGTTCGGCGTCTACCTGGGCATGACGTTCGCCCCGAACCACAAGGGCATGCCGCACCCGGACGGCACCGAGGACTTCCTCCGCAAGCAGGTGCTGACCTCCCGCAACGTGACCGGCAGCTGGCTGACCGACGCGGCGATGGGCGGCCTGAACTACCAGATCGAGCACCACCTCTTCCCGGCCATGCCGACGCCGAACCTGCGCCGGCTGCAGCCGATCGTCGAGGCGTACTGCGCCGAGATCAACGTGGCCTACGAGTCGACCAGCCTGATCGACTCGTACCGGCAGGCGCTGCGGCACCTGCACGAGGTCGGCGCCCCGCTCCGCGAGGCGCGCAAGTAGCTCCCGCTCTGTGAGAGCGTGAGGGGCATGGACCTTCAGCTCACCGGCAAGGTCGCCGTGATCACCGGCGGCACCGTCGGCATCGGCCTGGCGATCGCCCGCGGCCTCGCGGCCGAGGGCGTTCACCTGGCGTTGTGCGCCCGCGACGAGCAGCGCCTGCGGGCCGTCGTGGAGGAGCTCAAAACCGAATTCCCGGTACGCGTGATCGGCGCCCCCGCCGATGTCAGCACACCCGATGGCCCCGCCCTGCTGGAGCGCGCCGTGCGCGACGAGTTCGGCGGGGCCGACATTCTGATCAACAACGCGGGCACCGGCAGCGAGGAGACCATCCTCGCCGCGAGCGACGAACGCTGGCAGACGTACTGGGACCTGCACGTGATGGCCGCGGTCCGGCTGGCCCGCCGCTTCGCCCCGCTGATGAAGGCCCGCGGCGGCGGGGTGATCCTGCACAACGCGTCCATCTGCGCGACCCAGCCGCTCGGCTACGAGCCGATCTACAACGTCACCAAGGCGGCGCTGGTGATGTTCTCCAAGTGCCTGGCGAACGAGCTGATCGGCGACAACATCCGGGTCAACACGGTGAACCCGGGCCTGGTCATGACGCCGGACTGGGAGAAGACCGCGAAGGCGCTGACCGCGGGCACGGACCGGGCCTGGCAGGAGCACCTGCAACAGGTCGCCGACGACAACGCGCCGATCGGCCGGTTCGCGGACCCGGCCGAGATCGCCGACCTGTTCGTCTTCCTGTGCTCACCGCGGGCGAGCTACACGGTCGGCTCGACCTACTACGTCGACGGCGGCTGGCTGCGCACCACGACGTAGCAGAGCGCCCCTATAGTGACGACCGTGACCGTCCCGGAGGGCATCGACGCCACCGTCCCCAACGCCGCCCGCATGTACGACTACTACCTGGGCGGCAAGGACAACTACGCCGCCGACCGGGCCGCCGCGGAGGCGGTGCTGAAGGTGGCGCCGGAGATGCGCGAGGCCGCCCGCTCCGGCCGGGCGCTGATCAAACGGGTGGTCGAGCACCTGGTCCGCGACCGCGGCATCCGGCAGTTCCTGGACCTCGGCTCGGGCCTGCCGGCCGCCGAGAACGTGCACCAGATCGCCCGCGCGATCGACCCGTCGGTCCGCGTGGTCTACGTCGACTACGACAACGTCGTCTGCATCCACGGCCGGGCCCTGCTGTGCGACCCGAACCACGCGATCATGCTGCGCCACGACGTCCGCGAGCCGGAGACCGTCCTCGGCGACCCGGAACTGCGCGGCCTGCTCGACCTGGACCAGCCGGTGGCGGTGCTGATGATGTTCCTGCTGCACCTGATCCCGGACGCGGACAAGCCGCAGGACATGGTGGCGGCCTACCGCGAGGCCCTGGCGCCGGGCAGCTTCCTGGCGATCTCACACGCGGCCAACGACGCCCGGCCCGAGTACATGGCCCGGATCTCGGCGATCTACCAGCGCGCGAACGCCCCGTTCACCCCCCGGCCGCGGGCGGAGATCGAGGCGTTCCTCGGCGACTTCGAGCTGGAGCCGCCCGGCCTGGTCAACGTCTGGCCGTACGAGCAGGCGCCGCCGGAGATGAACCCGGACCTGTCCCGCACCGGCTACGGCGCGGTGGGCCGCAAGCCCTGACGACGGTCGCAGGCCCCGGTGTCGAACCGGGCCGGCCGCCCTTATGAGGGGCGGCTGAGCAGCCAACGCTCGCCTGCGGTTGCAGGGGCGGGATTTGAACCCGCGACCTCAGGCCTATGAAACCTGCGAGCACTCCGAGCTGCTCCACCCTGCGCGTGCGCCGCCGGGGAATCGAACCCCGAACCCTCCGTTTAAGAGACGGATGCTCTGCCTGTTGAGCTAGCGGCACCGGTGATTCCGGCCGTTCCCGGGCAACAAAAAACCGCCCTCCCTGACCGGGACGGGCGGCACGCCGATCGCAGCGTCAGCCGCGTCGCCGGCCCGTCACGGGGCACATCATCCGCTTACCGTTCATGGTGCGGAACATCGTCGGACCCCCTTCGGCCGGTCACTTCGTGCGGTGTGGTTCCCAAGGTAGAGAGGGAACCCCGAACGCTCAACGCAATTAATGGTTGAAGGTCCGTGGCCGGCGCCCGGAGCTGGCAGGTCCCGCGTTCGCGCTCGCCGACCCGCTGCCCGCGGTCAGCTGACCGGCCGGCAAAAAGCTTGCCTACGGCGGTAGCGTCGGTATCAGGTATCGGTGGCGGCTGTCGCTGCCCGTACGTCGGAGGTGATCACGGTGCATCCGGTCTCATGACGGCCCCAGCCCAGGGGCGTCACGGAGCCGAAAGGCGACCGTATGAGCAGGACCGACAAGACCCGGCCATGGTGGGTGCGGATGGCCGACGCACCGATGGTGACGTGCACGCCGGTGCACGATCACCGTTTCGGACCGTGCACGCTGCCGGACGAGATCACTCCCGGCAGCGCATCATTGAGCCGCCGCCGGGACGGCTGTCATTGGAGCGGGACCGCGTCCTTCAACCGTTTCAGATACGACAACGGCGCCCGGGAGTGGCACGCCATCCGCCGGGCAGATCGCCGCCGCGGCCGGCACCGCGCCCGCCGAGATCTCCGCACTCACCTCCCCGAGAGCTGAGCGACGGGCGGGCCGACCGCAGCCGGCCCGCCGATCCCCGCGCGCGCGGGATCCCGCACGAGATCCTGGGTGGTGCCAGGCACGGACCTGGCAGGGTGAGGGCGGCCGTTCATGAGCCGCCAGGCGATTGGCCGCCCTCGCCCGGTCTCGGCGTGAGCGACGGTCAGCACCATGCAACCACGCACGACAGCACGTTCTTGATCTTGATCTTTACTTCGGGGCGTTCAGGCTGTCCAGTGCCGTGACCGCGCCGCGGTGCAGGACCACCGGCTCGGTTTTGCGGGCCTTGTCCAGGGTGATCTCCTTGGCCGCCGCGTTCGCCTGCTCGAGCTGCGGCTTGCGGTCGAAGAGCGCCTTCGTCAGCACGCAGGCCACGTTCGCGTCCAGGTTCTCGCGGACCAGCAGAAGGTTCGGCACCACGATGGTCGGGACGTCCGCCGGGGTCTGGTAGGTCGCCGCCGGGATCGCGCCCGTCTCGTAGACCGGGTTGATCTTCTGCAGCTCCGGCAGCAGGGCCGTGACGTCCAGGAAGTCCACCTTGTCGGCCGAGGTGGTCAGCAGGTCGGTGATGCCCGGGGTGGGCAGGCCGCCGGACCAGAACAGCGCGTCGATCGAGCCGTCCTTCATCCCGTCGACCGTCTTGATCAGGTCCAGACGCTGGGCCTGGATGTCCTTGGCCGGGTCGAGGCCCGCCGCGGTCAGCATCCGGTTGGCGATGACCTCGGTGCCCGACTTGGGCGAGCCGGTCGAGACCCGCTTGCCCTTCATGCCCGCCACGTCCTTGATGCCCGCGGCCTTGCGCACGATCACCTGCGTGTAGTTGGTGTGGATCCGGGAGAGCGCCTGGATCGGCTGCTTCGCGGTGAAGCTGTTGGTGCCGTTGACCGCGTCGGCCGCGCTGTCGGCCAGCGAGAACGCCACGTCGAACTCGCCCGCGACCAGCTGCTGGATGTTCTGCACCGACGCGCCGGTCTCCGCCGCGGTCGCCTTGACCTTGCCGCCGGTCGCGCCCAACTGCTCGGCGTAGGCGTTGCCGAGCGCGAAGTAGACGCCCGTCGCGTTGCCGGTGGCGATGCCGATCCGGGTGTCGTTCGCGACCTCGCAGGTCACCTCCCCGCCCGCGTCGACGGTCGCGGCGTCCTGTTTGCCGCCGCAGCCGGTCAGTGCGGCGGCGGTGAGCGTGCCGGCCGCAGCCAGCGCGAATACCCTTCTCATAGCGTGGTCCTCCCCGTTCGATGGATGATGGCGATCCCCGCCGCCAGGGCGAGCGCGACGGCGCCGGCCGCGATCGTCAGCGGCGCCAGGTAGAGCAGGAGCAGGCCGGCGATCCCGCCGAGGACGCGGCTCGCGGGACCCGCCCGGCCGATCCCGGGCACCCAGCCGCCGGTGGCGACGGCCAGGCCGACGACCGCGAAGACGGCGACGACTGTGGCCCAGACGATGCCGCCGACCGGGCCACGGGCCAGCAGGTATTCCCCGGGATCGGTGAGCACGAAGGCGATCGGCGCCAGGAACGCGGGCAGCGCGTACTTCAGCGCCTGCCACATCGTGGGCACCGTGCGACCACCGGTGATCGCGCTGGCGCCGACCGCCGCCAGCGCCGTCGGCGGGGTGACCTCGGAGAGCACCGAGTAGTAGAAGACGAACATCGCGGCGGCCGGCGCGGAGACGCCGAGCCCGAGCAGGGCCGGCCCGATGATCACCCAGCCGATGATGAAGCTGGCCGTGACCGGCACCGCGAGCCCGAGGATCGCCAGCGCGGCCGCCGCCAGCACGACCGTCAGCGCGAGCACCGCGGTCGGGTTGTCGGTGACCGCGCGGGCCCCGCTGACCAGCAGCGAGGCGAGCTGCGCGCCGAGACCGGTCTTGGTGGTGGTCGCGGTGATGATGCCGGCCGCGGTGCAGACCGCCACCACCGGCAGCACGCCCCGCACGCCGGACGCCAGCGCGGCGAACAGTCGCTGCGGAGTCAGCCAGGCGCGCCGGTCCAGGAAGGAGAGAGCGGCGGCCAGCAGCGTCGCGTAGACCACCGCGCGGGTGGCGCTCTGCCCGACGGCGAGCAGCAGCACGATCAGCACCAGCGACGAGAAGTGATAGCCGAACCGGCCCAGCAACCGCCACGCGCTGGTCTGCGGCACGTCGACGGAGCGAACCTGGAACCGCCGCACGTCGATCTCCACCGCGAGCAGAATGCCCAGGTAATACAGGACGGTGGGAATCATCGCCCAACCGAGCACGGTCAGGTAGGAGACATCGAGGTACTCGGCCACGATGAACGCGGCCGCACCGAGCGTCGGCGGGGAGAGAATCGCGCCGACACCGGCGGCCGCGAGCATGCCTCCGGCCTGCTCGGCGGGATAGCCGGCCCGGCGCAACATCGGCCAGGTGACGGCCCCGACACTGACGGCGGTCGCGGTGCCGGAACCGGAAACGGTCCCGAGCAGAAAGCCGGCGGCGACAGCAGTACGCCCGGCAGCGCTGCGTGACTTGCGAAACGCGGCGACGGAGAGGTCGACAAAGAACCGGCTGGCCCCGGACAGGTCGAGAACGGAGCCGTAGATGGTGAACAGGACTATGTAGGTGGCGGCTACGTCGAGCGGGGTGCCGTAGAAGCCGCTGCCCGAGTTGTAGAGGGCGTCGACGATCTGGGCGAAGTCGAGCCCGGCGTGGGCTATGGACCAGTTCTGCGGGAGCAGGCCGCCGTAGTAGCCGTAGGCGAGGAAAGCCAGGCAGACGACGGGCAGGGCCAGCCCGGTGGTGCGGCGGCAGGCCTCGACGACGAGCACCAGCATGACGGCGCCGGCTATGACATCTGGGGTTTCCAGGAGTCCCTGGCGGTTGAGGAACTCGTTGTAGCCGCCGGTGAAGGGGTTGATCGGGTAGAGGCAGACCAGGAGGGTGAGCGCCGCCAGCAGCCAGTCGAGGGGGGAGGGTAGGTCGTGGTGGGCTTGCTCGGGGCTCTTGGCGGGGGCGGGTTGCTCGGGGTGCGTGGCCGGGTCGGGCGGTCCGGCCGGGTCGGGACGTGCGGCCAGGTCGGGACGTGCGGCCAGGTCGGGCCGTGCGGCCAGGTCGGGCCGTGCGGCCAGGTCGGGCCGTGCGGCCAGGTCGGGACGCTCAGGCCCCTTGGCCGGGTCGGGTTTCTTGCTGTTTCTGATCGGGGCGGGGCGATGCTCGGTCGGCTGGGGATTTCTCTTGGCCGGGAAGCCGGAGCGGTAGACCAGGAAGACGAGCGGGAGGGTGCCGGCCAGGAAGATGATCAGATAGAACTGGCTGCCCTGGGCGAGCGGGCGGAACACCTGCCAGAGCACGAGCAGCGAAGCGGCGAAGGCGACCGCCGCGACGCCGACGCCAATCGGGCCGGCCAGGGCGCGCGCCGGACGCTCCTCGTCATCAAAGTGCACCGCCGCCGGGTCGGCGGACCGCCCAGAATCCACAGTGGATGGTGGACCGGACGGGCCGTCGTCGGTTGCCGCCCGGCCGGCCTCATATCGACCGTGGACCATGGACGGACCGTACTATGCACGCATCGGCTTGTAACCTGCCAATGACCCACCTGTGGACAACTGTGGACACCGTCTAGTCACAAAACGGGCAAAAGCAGTTTCCGCACCCGAGCCGTCCCGTTGATACGGGTTATGGTGCGTCGCTCTTCACTGCAGGACATCCGCGAGCAGACCTACAAGACTCAGGACGCGTGGTGGACCGTCCTGCTCGTCGATCCGCTCGCGGCGAGGCTGGTCCGCCTCGTCGCCCCCTACCGGTGGATCACCCCGAACCTGCTGACCGGCCTGGCCATGCTGCTGGGCACGGCGTCGGCAGCCTGCTTCCTGGCCCAGGACCGCTGGTGGCTGATCGCCGGCGCCGCGCTGTTCCACCTGAGCTTCGTCGTGGACTGCATGGACGGCAAGATCGCCCGGCTCAACGGCACGGGCTCGATATTCGGCGCCTGGTTCGACTTCATGTTCGACCGCCTCCGCGTCTTCATGTGCGCCGCGGCCCTGTTCGGCGGCCAGTACGCACGAACCGGCCACGCGGCGTTCCTCTGGACGCTGGTCGTGGTGACCTTCCTGGACCTGTTCCGCTACCTGAACTCCCAGCAAATGACCAAAACCAGGCAGAGCATGCGCGACCTCCTGGAAGAGGCGCGCGGCCCGGAACCGGAAGAACAGAGCATCGGTACGCCGATGCCACCGCAGGGAGCCCGGGCCCGCCTCCGGGAGGCACTGCTGCAGCGCCGCATCCGAACGCACCTGTTCAGCGGCATCGAGTTCGAAATGACCGTGTTCATCATCGGCCCCCTGACCGGCCAGGTGATCGCCACGTCGGCGGTGGCGGGGACGCTGCTGGTGGCATTCGAAGTGCTGCTGATCGTGAAGCTCTGGCGGGCGACAAGGGGATTCCCGGTAGCCCTGGCCAAGGCGGAGGCAACGGCGGCGCTGCGGAAGCAGCCACCGGTGCGGCCTGAGAGCCGGAACGAGGAACTCGAGTTCAGCGAACAGTAGGGTCGTCCATCAGTTATCGAGGGATGCGCCGGAAGTGAGTGGTAGTGGAGGCAGACCGCCCTGCCCCGGGGCTGGCGCCCGGGGGTGCACCGCCGGGGCTTGGTGGCCGCGGGCTGCACCACCGCCCCAAGCATGGTGACCGGGGGCGGCGCGCCACCCCCGGCATGGTGACCGGGCCGCACCACACCCGGCACCGTGACCGGGGCGCGCCACCCCCGGCACGGTGACCAGGGCGCACCACCCCGGCACGGTGTGACCGGGCCGCACCACACCCGGCACCGTGACCGGGCCGCGCCACCCCGGCACGGTGTGACCGGGCCGCACCACACCCGGCACGCCGGAGCCCCCGGCATGGCGGCCGGCATGGCGGCTGGCCTGCCGGTCCATCATGGCCGGGTCAGCTCTGTTGGTAGGCCACGGCGGCGATCCCGCAGCCGCTGTGCACGAAGATGTAGTCGGCCCCCTCTCCCCACCCCAGGTCGGCGCCGCCCACCAGCCCGACGTAGTCCATGGTCTTCGCGCAGACCGGGCATTCCGGATAGGCCGCGTCCTGAATCCAGTCCGGGACGCCGCCCAGCGTCGAGCCGCCCTCTTTCCAGGCGCTGGCCAGCCACCTCGTCGCGCGTGCCGGGCCGACCTCGGGGCGCACCCGGGGCGGCTCCTCGGCCGTGGTGCGCAGATAGTCGGGGCGCTCGTTGCATGCCGACCAGGACGAGCCGCCGTCGTGGGTGACGGCGGTGAACAGCGTTGTGTAGTTGGTGCAGAGAAAGCAGGTGGTGACGCGCAGCCGTCCGGCCCAGCCGGTGTGCGCGAGCGCCCGGGCGACCTCCGGGTTGGCGGTATCAAGATCCATGACGGTCCAGATCGGCGACTCGCACCACGGGCAGAGCGTGCCCTCGCCGGTGTCCCTGCCGGCGGTGTCCGCAGGCCTGTTGCCATTGCCCGCGGTGTGCCCGCCGGCGTCATTCCCACCAGCGCTGACACTGTCGTGGGCGCCCCCGCTGTTGCCGTGCGTGCTGTTCGGTTCCTTCATGTGGAGTTCGTAGGCGATCAGGCCGTAGAGCAGGTGGTTCGTGCCGTCCGGGCGGAGATCCCAGCCGCCCTCGCGGGCGTAGGCCAGCGCGTCGATGTGCAGGCGGTCCATGCCGGGCGGCGGCGCCTCCTGCCAGCGCCGGAACGCGGCCGCCGCCGGCTCGCCGCGGACCTCGGCCAGGATCAGCAGCAAGTGGCCGAGACGCTGATCGCCACTGTCGATGCGAGTGATGATCTGCTCCACCAACTCCTCGTCCGCGCCCGCGAACAGCACCGACGGCCACAGCAGCCCGCGTTCCAGCAGCTCCCGGTGGTGCGGGCGCAGGATCGCCGGGTCGGCCTTGGCGAGCTGCTCCAGCTGTTCTACCGCGTCCCAGTCGTCCGTCGCGGCGCGGGCGACGAGGTTGTTGATCATCGGCGGATCCTAACCATCGCCGAGATATTTGAGCACCGCCAGGACGCGGCGGTGGTCGGTGTCGGTCGGGGGCAGGTCCAGCTTCACGAAGATGTTGCTGACGTACTTCTCGACGGCGCTGTGGCTGACGCCGAGCGTGTCGACGATGCCGTTGTTGGAGCGCCCCTCGGCCATCAACCGCAGCACCTCCAGCTCGCGGGGTGTGAGCCGGGTGCGGAAGTCCGGCCGCCGCCGCACCATGAGCTGAGCCACCACCTCCGAGTCGAGGGCCGTGCCGCCCTCGGCAATCCGGCGCAGCGCGTCGAGGAAGTCACCGACCCGGGCGACCCGGTCCTTGAGCAGGTAGCCGACCGAACTGGTGGCGGCCGACAGCAGATCGTGCGCATACCGCTCCTCGACGTACTGCGACAGCACCAGGATCGCGACCTTCGGGTGCTGCTGCCGGATCTTCAACGCCGCACGGATGCCCTCGTCGGTGTGCGTCGGCGGCATCCGGACGTCAACGACGACCACGTCGGGCTCGTGCACGGCGACCGCGCGGAGCAACTCCTCGCCGTCGCTCACGGCGGCCAGCACGTCGAATCCGCCATCGGCCAACAACTTCGTCAGGCCGGCGCGCAGCAGCACCGAATCCTCCGCGAGGATCAAGCGCACGGCAGGACCACCTTGATCACCGTCGGTCCACCGATCGGGCTGCTCAGGGAGAACCTGCCGTCGACGGAGCCGGTCCGCTGGATCAGCCCGGCGATCCCGCCGCCCGGCTTCGCGGTCGCGCCGCCGCGGCCGTCGTCGGAGATCACGATGTGCAACTTGCTCCCTTGACGAGTCATGGTGACGGACGCGATCAGCGCTCGGGAGTGCTTGGCCACGTTGGTGAGGGCCTCGGAGACGATGAAGTAGGCGACCGCCTCGATGGACGGAGGACAGCGTGGTCGCACCTCGACGGAGACGTGGATCGGGATCTTGGCACGGGCGGCGAGACCGGAGATGGCGGCGTCCAGCCCTCGATCGTTCAGCACGGCCGGGTGCAGCCCGCGCACGAACTGCCGCAGCTCGGTCAGCGCGGTGAGCGCCTCGTCGTGCGCCGCCACGATCGCATCGGCCTCCGGGGACGGCTCGGTGATCGCCTCCCGCGCCATGCCGAGATTCATGGCGAGCGACAGCAGCCGCTGCTGGGCGCCGTCGTGCAGGTCGCGCTCGATGCGCCGGCGTTCCTCGTCGGTCGCGAGCACGACCGCCGCCCTGCTGTCCCGTAGCCAATCCACCCGCTGTTTCAGGATCTCGACGTTGTTCGGCCCGAGCCACCGCTCGGCCGTGCGCCGATCGGTGCGGACGAACAGCCGGGCCCAGTCGGGGGCGGCGATCAACACCGTCGCGGGCACGGCGACCAGCAACGCCCAGGCCTGATACACGAACTCGCGGCCGGTGCTGCGGATCGTCCAAGCCGGCACGGCGATGGTGAGGCCGACCAACCGGCGGAACCGCAGGCGGTGCAGCACCGCGATCTCATGCACGAACCACGCGAATATCAGCGGCAGGGCAAGCGCCGCCAGCACGTAGAGGACGACGAGCGGCACCCCGCCGGACGGTCCGGTGACCAGGCTGAGGGTCGCCGCGCCCCAGAGAATCACCAGCACGGTGAGCAGCGCGGTGGCCAGCAGCGTCAGCACCGCACCCGCCAGGAGATGACGGACCGCCCGAGCGGTCGTCACCGGGTGCGACGGGAAGTACTGGATTTCCACGCTCTCGACCGTAGGCAGCGCAAGCGCGCCTGACCATCCGGAAAACCGCGGGCCGAGGGTGGGGAAAACCCCACCCCGCACAGCGGGTACACCCCACTGACGCCGAGCCGTCGCGCCGGGAATCTGGGAGGCGACCACGGAGGTGGGCTCATGATCGAGGCAAAAGGCCTGACCAAGCGATACGGCGACAGGTTCGCGGTGGAAGACCTGACCTTCACCGTACGGCCGGGAATCGTCACCGGCTTCCTGGGACCGAACGGCGCCGGCAAATCCACCACGATGCGGATGATCCTGGGGCTGGACCGGCCGACCCAAGGCTCGGTGACGGTCAACGGCAGGCCGTACGCAGCACATCGGACGCCACTGCGGGAGGTCGGTGCGCTGCTGGAGGCACGCACTGTGCACCCGGGACGCAGCCCTTACCACCACCTGCTCGCACTCGCGCAGTCCAACGGCCTGCCCCGGTCCCGCGTGCTCGACGTCATCGACGCCGTCGGGCTGGCGGGCCAGGCGCGGCGCCGCGCCGGCCGCTTCTCCCTCGGCATGGAGCAGCGGCTCGGCATCGCCACCGCCTTGCTGGGCGACCCCCGCACCTTGATCCTCGACGAGCCGCTCAACGGCCTGGACACCGAAGGCATCCGCTGGGTCCGGGGCCTGCTGCGCGACCAGGCCGCGCAGGGCCACACAGTCTTCGTCTCCTCCCACCTCATGACCGAGATGGCGCTCACCGCGGATCACCTGATTGTGCTCGGCAAGGGCCGGCTGGTCGCCGACACGAGCCTGGCAAACCTGGTCGCCGAGTCGGGTCACCACTCGCTCGAGGACGCCTTCATCGACCTCACCAGCGACGTGGTCGAGTTCCGCCCGCCCACCACCGACGGGAGCCACCGATGAGCGTCGCCCGTGCCGAGTTCACCAAGTTCCGATCGGTCTCCTCCACGGCCTGGTCGCTGCTCAGCGCGGCCATACTGATCGTCAGCTTCGGCATCCTGTACGCGATGGTCCGCGTCACCCGGCCACCGGCTGATCCGGCGGGCTTCGACTCGGTCGGCGTCAGCCTGGCCGGTGTCCAGGTCGCCCAGCTCGCGGTGGGAGTGCTCGGGGTCCTGGTGATCACGAACGAGTACTCCAGCGGCCTGATCCGCACGACGTTCGCGGCCGTCCCCCGGCGTACCCCGGTGTTCTGGGGGAAGGCCGTGGTGCTCGCGGCCGCGATCTTCACGCTCGGCCTGCCCGCGGTGTTCAGCGCCTTCCTCACGGGTCAGTCCGTGCTGTCGGCCGAGCACCTCGACACGTCTCTCGGCGAGCCGGGGGTCGTGCGTGCCGTCGTCGGCGGCGCGCTGTATCTGGTGGTGGTCGCGCTGTTCGGGCTGGGACTGGGAGCGATCATCCGCCACACGGCCGGCGGCGTCGCGGCGGTGATCGCACTGTTGCTCGGACCACAGATGGTGACCGGCTTCCTGCCCACGGAGCTGGCTGACGACATCTACCGGTGGCTGCCCTCCCCCGCCGGGCTCGCGATCACCACAGCCCGCCCCGACTCGACCCTGCTGTCCCCCTGGACAGGATTCGCGGTCTTCCTGCTCTATGCCGCGGCCGTGCTGGCGCTGGGTGCCTGGCGCCTGCGCCGTCGCGACGCCTGACCTTCGTCTCACCACCCCTCACCCTTCAGGAGTGCATCGTGCAAGCCGTACGCGGGCCGGCCATCGCCACGGCAGGCCTCAGCATCGTCGCCGTCCTCGCTCTCACCGCCGGAACCTCCGTTGTCACCGGGCCCGGCGCTGCGCCGCTCACCGTGAGTCGCGCCGGCCCGGAGATCTCCTGGCATCCGTGTGCGCTCGGGCCCGACGACACCGAGGGTCGAGCCCTCGACGACGCCGGCGTGCAGTGCGCCGACGTGCCCGTACCGCTCGATTACGCCAAGCCACACGGCCGTGCCGTCACCGTGGCAATCGCACGAAGCCGGGGCAGCGACACCGTCAACCGCGTCGGCGCCATGATCATCAATCTGGGCGGGCCGGCGAGTCCGGTGCTCGACAGCGTTCCGCTTGCCCGGGCGGCGATGGGCGCGACCGGCGAGCGCTTCGACCTGATCGGCATGGATCCGCGCTTCGCCGGACGCAGCACCCCGGTCGACTGCCACTGGCCCGCGTACTGGCTGCCCCGATCCGCCGGGGCCGGCCGGGCGGGCTTCGAGGCGATGGTCGCCCTGGGCCGGGACCTCGCCGGGCGGTGCGGGCCTACCGAGCGGGAGCTGCTGCGTCACGCGTCCACGGCGAACATGGCCCGCGACATGGAGACGGTCCGGATAGCGCTGGGCGAGTCGAAGCTCTCGTATCTGGGCTACTCCCAGGGCTCGTATCTCGGGGCCGTCTACACGCAGCTGTTCCCCGGCCGGGCCGGCCGGATCGTGCTGGACAGCGCCATCAGCCCGGCGCTCTCCGGCACCCGGGTGCTGCGCGACGCCGCCCCGGGACGTGCGGCCCAGTTGCGCGAATGGGCCGGCTGGGCCGCCGGCCGCGACGCCGACTACCACCTGGGCACGACTGCCGATGCCGTGCTCAGCGCCGTGCGACGTGTCTATGCGATCTCCGCCCGGCGTCCGCTCACGGTGGGGTCGTACGCGGTGGACGACACCCTGCTGCCGGCGTTGATCACCACGCCGCTGACCGACGACACGGGCAACGGGGAGCTGGCCGAGGTCGTGCAGCTGCTCGTCCGGGCCGCCGACGGTCAGCCCGCCGAACCGACCGAGGAGATGGCCGCAACCCTGGCCGGCCTCGTCCACGGCGCAGGTTCGGCGACTCACACAGCGCAGACAGCGATCCTCTGCGGTGACGCCGCAGTCTCGCGGGACCCGGAGGTCTATTGGCGCGACATCCAGCGGCACCGGGCGTCATCGCCGCTGTTCGAGCCACTCGCCCGCACGGTCACCCCGTGTTCCTTCTGGCCGAATGCGCCCGTGGAGCGACCCGTGCAGGTCCGCAACGGCACGCCCGCTCTGATCGTGCAGGCCGAGAAGGACGTCAACTCCCAGCTCCCCGGTGCACGCGCGCTGCACCGGGCGCTCACCGGCTCCCGGATGATCGTGCTGGCCGGGGCGCGTACGCACGGCGTCTACCTCTTCCGCGGCGCGAGCTGCGTTGATGAGTCCGTCAACGCGTACCTGCGAAGCGGCCGGCTCCCCGAGGCGGACCTGACATGTGCTGAGTGACGGCGACCCGCCACCCCCGTGCGGGGGTGGCGGGCGACCCCGGCGGAGGAGCAGTCTGACGGAGATCGGCCCGAGGAGGAGACATGGCGGCGACTGAGGGTACGGCGGCCTTCCGCGAGGCCCGGGACTTCCTGCTGGAGCACCGCGAGGACTACGCCGAGGCGTACGCGCAGTTCGGCTGGCCCCGGCTCGGCGCGTTCAACTGGGCGCTCGACTGGTTCGACGTGATCGCCGAGGGCAATGACAGCCCGGCGCTCTGGATCGTCGAGGAGGACGGCTCGGAGCAGCGCTTCTCGTTCGCGGAGATGGCCCGCCGGTCGAACCAGGTCGCCACCTGGCTCCGGGAGCGCGGGGTCCGCCGGGGTGACCGGATCGTGATGATGCTCGGCAATCAGGTGGAGCTCTGGGACACGATCCTCGCGGTGATGAAGCTCGGCGCGGTCATCATCCCGGCGACACCGCTGCTGGGCGCGGCCGACTCGCGGGACAGGGTGACCCGCGGCGGCGCACAGCACGTCATCGCCCTCGCCTCGGCGGCGCAGCGTTTCGCCGAGATCGATGCGGAGGTCACCCGCATCGCGGTCGGCGGGCCGGTTGACGGCTGGCACGCCTTCTCCGACGCCTACGCCGGCCCCGGTGAGTTCACTCCCGACGGCGTCACCCAGGCCGACGACACACTGCTGCTCTACTTCACCTCCGGCACGACCGCCCAGCCCAAGCTGGTCGAGCACACCCACGCCTCGTACCCGGTCGGGCACCTGTCCACGATGTACTGGATCGGCTTGCGGCCCGGTGACGTCCACCTCAACATCTCGTCGCCGGGCTGGGCGAAGCACGCGTGGAGCAACGTGTTCGCCCCGTGGAACGCGCAGGCGTGCGTGTTCATCCACAACTATGCGCGGTTCGACGCGGCGAGGCTGCTGCACGAGATGCAGCGCTGCGGCGTGACCAGCTTCTGCGCGCCGCCGACCGTGTGGCGGATGCTGATCCAGTCCGACCTCACGGCGCTGAAGACCCCGCCACGGGTGGTGGTCGGTGCCGGCGAGCCGCTGAACCCCGAGGTCATCGAGCAGGTGCAGAAGGCCTGGGGCGTCACGATCCGCGACGGCTTCGGCCAGACCGAGACGACCGTGCAGATCGCGAACACGCCGGGCCAGACCGTACGGCCGGGTTCGATGGGCCGTCCCGTGCCCGGCTACCGGGTGGCGCTCATCGACCCGGAATCGGGGAAGCACGCGGACGAGGGCGAGATCTGCCTGTATCTCGATCCGCGACCGCTGGGCCTGATGGTCGGCTACCACGGTGACCCCGAGCTGACGGCGGAAGCCATGGCGAACGGCTACTACCACACGGGCGACATCGGCTCCCGCGACGCGGACGGTTACATCACCTACGTCGGCCGCACGGACGACGTGTTCAAGGCATCGGACTACCGCATCTCCCCGTTCGAGCTGGAGAGTGTGCTGATCGAGCACGAGGCGGTCGTGGAGGCGGCGATCGTGCCGTCGCCGGACGCGCTGCGCCTCCACGTGCCGAAGGCCTATGTGGTGCTCGCCGAGGGGTGGCCGGCCAACGCGGAGACCGCCCAATCGATCTTCGTGCACTGCCGGGCGCACCTGTCGCCCTATCAGCGGGTGCGCCGCCTGGAGTTCACGGACCTGCCCAAGACGATCTCCGGCAAGATCCGCCGCGTCCAGCTCCGCGAAGCGGAACGGACCAAGTACGCCGCGACGACCACCCCACCGCCGGGCGAATACCGCGACAGCGGCTGACACCCGCAGAACAGGCCGCAACCAGCCACACCGCGACCGGCCAGACCGCGACCGACCAGACCGCGACCAGACCGCGACCGACCAGCCCGCGGCCAGACCGCCACCGACCAGCCCGCGACCAGACCGCCACCGACCAGACCGCGGCCAGACACCGACCAGAGCACGACCAACCAGACCGCGACCGACCAGACCGACCGGCGCCCGACCAGGCCACCGTCCAACAAGGAGGGACCACCCGCCACAGCCGACGACGACCTGCCGCGCCACAGCCAGCTGACGATTGGGCACTACATGACCGATCTCGCGGACCGGTCAGGCGTTGCGGATTCCCGCCGCGTCTCCCAGGTCCAGGATCTCCACCGCGCGTTCGCGCATCTCCACCTTGCGGACCTTTCCCGTCACCGTCATCGGGAAGCCGTCCACCACGTGCACGTACCTCGGCACCTTGTAGTGGGCCAGCTTTCCCCGGCAGAACTCGCGCACCGCGTCGGCCGTCAGGGGCGTTGCTTGCGGGCGCAGCACCACCCAGGCCATCAGTTCCTCGCCGTACTTCTCGTCCGGGACGCCGATCACCTGGACGTCCGCCACGTCCGGGTGGGTGTGCAGGAACTCCTCGACCTCGCGCGGGTACACGTTCTCGCCGCCGCGGATGACCAGGTCCTTGATCCGGCCGACGATGTTGAGGTAGCCGTCCTCGTCCATGGTGGCCAGGTCGCCGGTGTGCATCCAGCGGGCTGTGTCGATCGCCTCCTTGGTCGCCTCGGGCTGGCTCCAGTAGCCGAGCATCACCGAGTAGCCGCGGGTGCAGAGTTCGCCGGCCTCGCCGCGCGGCACCGGCAGGCCCGTCGCCGAGTCGACCACTTTGGACTCCAGGTGGGGCATGACGCGGCCGACCGTTTCCGTGCGGCGGTCCAGGCCGTCGTCGCGGCGGGTCATCGTCGAGACCGGCGAGGTCTCCGTCATGCCGTAGCAGATGGCCACCTCGGTCATGTGCATCTCCGCGACCACCCGTTTCATCACCTCCACCGGGCAGGGCGAGCCCGCCATGATGCCGGTGCGCAGCGACGACAGGTCGTGCTCCGCGAAGTCCGGCAGGCCCAGTTCGGCGATGAACATGGTCGGGACGCCGTACAGGGAAGTGCATTTCTCGGTCGCGACCGCCCGCAGGGAGGCCGCCGGGTCGAAGCCCTGGGCCGGCAGGACCATGCACGCGCCGTGCGTGGTCGCGGCCAGGTTGCCCATCACCATGCCGAAGCAGTGGTACAGCGGCACGGGGATGCAGATCCGGTCCGCCTCGGTGTAGCCGACCAGCTCGCCCACGAAGAAGCCGTTGTTGAGGATGTTGTGGTGCGACAGCGTCGCGCCCTTCGGGAAGCCCGTGGTGCCGGACGTGTACTGGATGTTGATCGGGTCGTCGAAGGCCAGCTCCGCGGTCCGCTCGCCGAGCGACCTGCCCTGCCCACCAGCGATCAGTTTGGCCCAGTCCGGGGTGCCGATGAAGATCGTCTCGGTGAAGCCGATCTCGGCGATCATGCCGCGGTAGTCGCTCGTCTTGAACGCGACCGCGCTGACCAGCAGGCGCAGGCCCGATTGCCGGACCACGTACTCCAGCTCGTGCGTCCGGTATGCCGGGTTGACGTTTACCAGGATCGCGCCGATCTTCGCCGTTGCATATTGCGTGATGACCCATTCCGCGCAGTTCGGCGCCCAGATCCCCACCCGGTCGCCCTTGTTGATCCCGCGGGCCAGCAGGCCGCGTGCCACCTCGTTCACCGCTTCGTCGAACTGCGCGTACGTCCACCGGCGCCCGGACGGCACGTCCACCAGCGCCTCGCGGTCGCCGAAGGCGGCCACCGTGCGTTCGAGGTTCGCGCCGATCGTCTCGCCGAGCAGCGGCACGTCGGAGGTCGCGGAGGCATAGGAGAGCATTTCTGCAGCATGGGCCGGTCCGCCGGGCGGCGCCACCCCCGTACGGGGGTGGACCTCGGTCCCGGCCCGCGACATGCTGGTGACGTGCCCGAAACAGCCGACCTGTCCGCCACGCTGAGCCGCGTCCGGCGGGTCACCGGGCTGCCGGTCGCGTTCGGCGGGACGGTGGCGCCGGACGGCCGGGCCATGCGGCTGACCGACCTCGCCGGCACGGTCACCCTCGCGTTGCACGGGCTGGTGGTGAGCGCCGGGAACGGGCTCGGCGGGCGGGTGCTCAGCACCGCGCGGCCGGGCCGGGTCGAGGACTACGCCGCCGACCCACGGATCAGCCACGAGTACGACAAACCGGTCACCACCGAGGGGTTGCGGGCGATCGCCGCGGTGCCGGTCATGGTCGGCGGCTCGGTCCTGGCGGTGCTGTACGCCGGGACCCGCGAACCGCTGGCCGTCGGCACCCGCACGCTGGAGGCGATGAGCCAGGTGGCGGCACGCGTGGGCACCGAGCTGACCGTACGCCGGGAAGTGGAGCGCCGGATCGCCGAGCTGGAGACGACCGCCGCGCTGACCCGCGCCTCGCCGGCGGCCCCGGAGTGGGAGGACGTCCGGCAGGCGCACGCCGACCTGCGCTCGATCGCCCATGAGGTGAGCGATCCGGCGCTGCGGGACCGGTTGCAGGAGGTGTGTGAGTTGCTCTCCCGGTGCGGCGGGGCGGCCCGGGCGCCCAATCCGTTGTCGCCGCGCGAGCTGGACGTGCTGGCGATGGTGGCGGTCGGGTGCGGCAACGCGGAGGCGGCCCGGCGGCTCGGGCTGCTGCCGGAGACGGTGAAGAGCTATCTGCGCAACACGATGCGCAAGCTGGGGACGCACGGCCGGATGGAGACCGTGGTGACCGCGCGGCGGCTCGGCTTCCTGCCGTAGCCGGTCCCGCCCGCGGACCGAGCGACCCCGCGCAAGCTGAGCGGCGACAGGGGTTTCGGGGAGGTCCTATGGTCACCACTGTGAAGAGACCGACGATCGCCGATATCGCCCGGGAAGCCGGCGTTTCCAAAGGCGCCGTCTCCTACGCGCTCAACGACCGTCCCGGTGTCTCCGACGAGACCCGTGCGCGCATCCTCGCCATCGCCGATCGCCTCGGTTTCCGGGCCAGTGCCGCCGCCCGTGCCCTCGCCGGCGCTCCCGCCAAGGTTGTCGGGCTGGCCCTGCGCCGCCCCGCCAGCACCCTCGGCGTGGAGCCCTTTTTCATGGAGCTTGTCAGCGGGCTCGAGGCCGAGCTTTCGACCCGCTCCTACGCCCTTCTCCTGCAGATGGTTCCCGACGACGACCCGGCTGCCGAGATCGAGGTCTACCGGCAGTGGTGGATCGAGGGGCGGGTCGACGGGGTGCTGCTCTGTGATGTTCGTGGCGATGATCCGCGGGTGCCGGCCGTTGCCGACATCGGGCTGCCCGCCGTTGTGGTCGGGCCGCCCGTTGCCGGTGGGTTGGTGCCGAGCCTGTGGTCCGACGATGCCGTCTCCGTCAACGAGGCGGTTGAGCATCTTGGCGGGCTCGGGCATCGGCGGATCGCGCGGGTGGCCGGGATTCCCGAGCTGGCGCATACCGCCGCGCGCAGCCGGGCCTTTGCCGCGGCCTGCGAGCGGTTGGGCGTCACCGAGGTGACCACGGTTTCGACGGACTACACCGGTGAGGCCGGCGCGCGGGCGACCCGGGAGTTGCTGGGTGCCCGGCCGCGGCCGACCGCCATCGTCTACGACAACGACATCATGGCTATCGCGGGGCTGGCCACGGCCCAGGAGCTGGGTTTCGCCGTGCCGCAGGAGCTGTCCGTCATCGCCTGGGACGACTCGCCGATCTGCGGGCTGGTGCATCCGCCGCTCACCGCGCTGACCCGCGACATCGTCGCCTACGGCGCGAACGCCGCGCGGCTGTTGCTGGCCGTCATCGCGGGTGAGCCGGTGGAGAGCCGGCTTGACGAGCCCGCCCATCTGGTGGCCCGCGCGAGCACCGCGGCCCCGCCCGCCGACAGCCGAGACGGCCCGCAATAGCTCAGACCCAGGCGTCCGGCCGGGGAGGCGACGCCGGGCCCAGTCGGTGACCGGCGGGCCGAACACGGTCACCGATGTGGCGGGCCGGCTGTGCTTCGCCGTACCTCCAGCCGCCCCGGGGCCGCTCGCACCGGCCCGCGCACCTCCCCGTCCAACGCCGCGAACAGCTGCGCCGCCGCCAATCCCCCGTACGCCGCGATATCCCGGCTGATCACCGTCAGGGGCGGGCCCACGACCTGGCACAGCGGCGAGTCCTCGCAGGCCACCACCGACAGGTCCGCCGGCACCGTCAGCCCCAGTTCGCCCGCCACCCCCAGCCCCGCGACCGCCATCACGTCGTTGTCGTACACGATCGCGGTCGGCCGGCGCGGGGTTCGCAGCAGCTCGCGGGTCGCCTGCGCCCCCGCTTGCCCGGTGTAGTCGGCCCGGACGATCGTCAGCTCCATGCCCCGTTCCGCGCACCGGCGGGCCATCGTCTCGTCGCGGATCGTGGTGTGCACCATGCCGGCCGGGCCGCTGACCCGGGCCACCCGGACGTGCCCCAGCCCCGCCAGGTGCTCGACCAGTTCCCGGGTCCAGCCGCGGTCGTCGCTCCACGCGCCGGGCAGGCCGTCGTCCGGGGTGCTGGCGATCAGGGCGGCCGGCAGGCCCAGCCGGCGGACCTCCGCGATCCGGGGGTCGTCCGGCCGGGGGTCGCAGATCAGCACCCCGTCGACCCGGCGTTCGGCGCTCCAGCGGCGGTGCACCTGCGCCTCTTCCGCCAGGTCGGCCACGAGTTGCAGGGCCAGGCCGTAGCCGCGGCCGGCCAGTTCCGCCTGGATGCCGGCCATCAGCCGGCGGCGGAACACCTCCACAGTCAGCGCCGCCGACGAGCGCAGCAGCACCAGGCCGATCGCGTGGGCCGCCGCGCCGTGCAGGGCCAGCGCCGGGCCGTTCGCGCGGTAGTCGAGCTCGCGGGCGATCGTCAGGATGCGCCGGCGCAGGTCCGCGGAGACTCCGGGACGGCCGTTGAGGGCGTACGAGACCGCGATCCGGGACACCCCGGCACGCCGGGCGATGTCGGCCATCGTCGCTGCGCGCACGGCTTAGCGTAAACCCAGGTCCTATGCTCCAGCCATGATGCGCGTCGTGGTGCTGCCGGACGGGGTACGGGTCGTCGAGGCGAAGACCCCGGATCTCGGGCCTGGTGAGGCCCAGCTCCGGATGGTGGTCGCCGGCGTCTGCGGCTCGGACACGCACGCCCTGCGCGGCCGGCATCCGAACGTGCACCCGCCGTACGCGCCGGGGCACGAGGTGGTCGGCGTCGTCACGGCGGTCGCCCCGGACGTCACCGCGGTGCGGGCCGGGCAGCGGGTCACCGTGGAGCCGGACCTGCCCTGCTGGGAGTGCAAGCAGTGCGTGGCCGGCCGGCAGAACCTCTGCGAGCAGCTCGGCTTCTTCGGGTGCGGCTCGGAGCAGGGTGGCATGGCGGAGGCGTTCACCATCAACGCCCGGCGGCTGCACGTCGTGCCGGACGAGCTGGATGATCCGACCGCGGCGCTGATCGAGCCGGTGTCGACGCCGGTGCACGCGATCCGGCTGGCCGGCGGTGTGCGCGACCGGGCGGTGGCCGTTCTCGGGGTGGGCACGATCGGGCTGCTGACGCTCAAGGTGGCGCGGGCGCAGGGCGCCCGGCGCATCGTCGTGACCGCCCGGTCGGCACGCAGCCGGGCGCGGGCGCTGGCGTTCGGCGCGGACGCGGCGGTGGACGCTACGGCCCCGGACGCGGCGGATCAGGTACGCGCGGAGCTGGGCGAGAGTGCCGACGTGGTCTTCGACTGTGTGGCCGAGCAGTCGACGGTGACCCAGGCGCTGGCGATCGCCGACAAGGGCGGCACCGTCGTGGTGGTCGGCGTGCCGGCCGGCGACGTCACAGTGCCGCTGGCGCTGCTCCAGGACAGCCAGCTCCGGATCCAGGGCAGCGCGACGTACCTGCCGGAGGATTACGCGGACGCGATGGTGTTGCTGCGCGACGGCGTGGTCACGGCGGCGGACTTCGTGACGGCGATCCGGCCGTTGAACGAGGCTGCCGCGGCCTTCGCGGATGCGGAGAGCGGCGACCACATCAAAGTCCTGCTGGCGCCCCGCTGAGGTCCTGTGGTGGGGTGGCGGCATGACGGACTACGACATCGTCGTCGTGGGCAGTGGGTTCGGTGGGAGTGTCACCGCTCTGCGGCTGACCGAGAAGGGTTACCGGGTCGGCGTGCTCGAGGCCGGCCGGCGCTTCACCCCCGAGACGCTGCCCAGGACGTCCTGGGATCTGCGGGCCTTCCTCTGGGCGCCCGCGCTCGGCCTGCGCGGCATGCAGCGGATCACGCTGCTCAAGGACATCATGGTGCTCTCCGCGGCCGGGGTGGGCGGCGGCTCGCTGGTCTACGCGAACACGCTCTACCAGCCGCCGGCCGCGTTCTTCGCCGACCCGCGCTGGGCCGGGATCACCGACTGGGCCCGCGAGCTGGAGCCGCACTACGCCCAGGCCACCAGGATGCTCGGGGTCACCGTGCAGCCGTCGATGACGCCGTCCGACGAGGTGATCCAGGCCGTCGCGCAGGACATGGGGGTGGGCGGCACGTTCCGGCGTACGCCGGTCGGGGTGTTCTTCGGTGAGCCCGGCAAGACCGTGCCGGACCCCTACTTCGGCGGGGCCGGGCCGGCGCGGACCGGGTGCATCGAGTGCGGCGACTGCATGATCGGTTGCCGGTACGGGGCGAAGAACCGCCTCGACCTCAACTACCTGTATCTCGCCGAGCGGGCCGGCGCGGTGGTGCACCCGGACACCACGGTCTCCGCGCTGCGGCCCGTCGCCGACGGCTGGGAGCTGACCACCTCGCAGGGCACGTTCACCGCGCGGGAGGTCGTGCTGTCGGCCGGGGCGCTCGGCACCCAGCGGCTGCTGCACGCGATGAAGGACACCGGGGTGCTGCCACGGCTCTCCGACCGGCTCGGCGCGCTGACCCGGACCAACTCCGAGGCGCTGCTCGGCGCGCAGACTGTCGCCGTACCGGAAAAGCCCTTCTCCCGGGGTGTCGCGATCACCTCGAGCTTCCACCCGGACGCCGAGACCCACATCGAGCCGGTCCGGTACGGGCCCGGCAGCAACGCGATGGGCCTGCTCACCACGCTGCTCGTGGACGGCGGGGGCCGGGTGCCGCGGCCGGTCCGCTTCCTCGGCCAGGCGCTGCGCCATCCCGTCCTGCTGCTGCGGTCGCTGTCCAAGCGGCGGTGGAGCGACCGGACGATCATCGCGCTGGTCATGCAGACCGTGGACAACTCCCTGACGGTGCGGCGCACCCGGCGCGGCCGGCTCACCACCGGCCCCGGCCACGGCCCGGTCAACCCGACCTGGATCCCGGTCGGTCACGAGGCGGTACGCCGGATGGCCGCCAAGATCGGTGGACACCCGGGCGGCTCGGTGGGCGACGTCTTCGACATCCCGATGACCGCGCACATCCTCGGCGGCGTGACGATCGGCGCCTCGGCCGAGTCCGGCGTGGTCGACTCCTACCAGCGGGTGTACGGCTACCTGGGCCTGCACGTGGTGGACGGCTCGGTGATCCCGGCGAACCTCGGCGTGAACCCGTCGCTGACCATCACCGCGCTGGCCGAGCGGGCCCTGTCGCTGTGGCCCAACAAGGGCGAGACCGACCCGCGACCGGCCCTGGACGCCCCCTACGAGCCGGTCGAGCCGGTGGCACCGCACTCCCCCGCGGTCCCGGCGCACGCACCGGCCGCGTTGCGGATCACGCCGGTCCCCCGGCCGGGAACGCCGGCCGCACCGAGCTGAGCAGCCCGCCCGCGCCGTGCCGGACTTCCAGGCCGAGTGAGCCGGGAACGCCGGCCGCACCGGGCTGAGCAGCCCGTGCCGTGCTGTGCCGGGACGCCAGGCCGAGCGGGCCGGGAACGCCGGCCGCCCCGCCGCCGGGTTGATCGGCGACGGGGCGGGGCTTGCTGTGAAGCGGGTGGGGGTCAGGCCCGGGCGCAGGCCGTACCGTTGAGGGTGAAGGCGGAGGGGGTGGCGAAGCTGCCGCTGTAGCTGCCCTGGAAGCCGAACGAGGTGCTGCCGCCGGCCGGGATGCTGCCGTTGTGCGCGACGTTGCGGGCGGTCAGTGCGCCGCTGCTGCCCGACAGCGTGGTGTTCCACGAGCTGGTCACGGCCTGCCCGGCGGGGAGCGTGAAGCCGAGCGTCCAGCCGTTGAGGGCGGTGCTGCCGGTGTTGGCCACGGTCACGTTCGCCACGAAGCCGTTGCCCCACGAGTCCGCGGCGTAGGTGACCCGGCAGGCCGAGGAACCGGTCGGCGGGGTCGTCGGCGGCGTGGTGGGCGGGGTCGTGGGCGGGGTGGTCGTGCCGCCGCCGTTGACCGCGGCCGAGAAGCTCGTGACGGCCAGCCCGGTGCCGCCGATCCATGGCTCGAAGCCGGCCTGGATGCTGGTCAGGTACCAGGCGCTGGTGATCGCGCCGCGGTTCTTCACGTCGTTGATGAAGTCCAGCACGCTGAAGTTCCAGCTGCTGATCGCCGACGGCGCGACGTACGAGATGACGTTGTTGGAGCCGTTGCTGCCCTGCCAGACCTGCCAGCTGCGGCCGCCGATGGTGGTGCTGCCCACGACCGAGCCGATCGGCTGGATCGAGCCCTGCCGGTTGAACCAGATCATGATTTCCATCGCGCTGACGCCGTCTTTCTTCGGCGTCGGGTCCAGCCAGATGTCGTACGCGGCGTCATAGGTGGCGCCGGAGACGTAGGAGTAGCTGATGCTGCTGGTGGCGCTGCTGATCGAGCTCACCTGCATCGGCAGGTTCGTGCCCGGCGAGCAGTTCGTGTAATGGCATCCGACGTAGATGGCCGGGTACGACACCGGGGCGCCGCTGGTGTTGCCGACGCCCTGCTGACTGGTGATGGCGAATCCACTGCTGGTCACATTGATGCACTGTTGGGCGGAGGTGCCCCAACGGTTGTTCATCACCGTGTAGCGGCCGCCGATCGTGGTGGAGCCGTACTGCTCGCAGATCTGCGTGTCCGCTTGGGCCGGGCCGGCGACCACGAAGGTGGTGATCGAGCCGGCAGCGAGCAGGGCGACCGCCGTGACGGCGCGGATGACACGTCTCATGACTGCTCCTGGAGGTGGGGGATCCCCGGGGAAGGGACTGTGGGAGCGCTCCCACGCAACGTACAACACATTGACAGGCGTGAGAAGTGTTACCACCAAGTTTCCGGGAAGTTGTGGCCGGCCCGGCGCCCGGACGGCGGTCGCGGCGGCTCGCCGCGGCCGGCCCGATCCGGAGAATGCAGCGGATGATCTGCGCGACATGCAGCGCGGACAATTTGCACTGACCGACACCGGCGGACAGAATGAATACGCAGGAATTCTCATAGACAATGGCACCGTCCCCGGGAGCAACCACATCATGGCCAAGCAGGTAATTACCCTTCTGACCGATGACCTCGACGGCGGCGAGGCCGACCGGACCGTCGAGTTCGGACTCGACGGTGTGAACTACACGATCGACCTGTCGGAGAAGAACGCCGGCAAGCTGCGTAAGGCGCTGGACCCGTACCTGTCGGTGGCGACCCGGGTCGGCCGCTCCGGCGCCGACGTCCGCTCCGCCCGGCGCGGCACCGCCCCGGCGACCACCGGCCGGGCCAGCCGTGACCAGAATCAGGCCATTCGCGAGTGGGCGGGCAAGAACGGCTACGAGGTGTCCGAGCGTGGCCGCATCCCGAGCTCCATCGTCGAGGCGTACCACAGCAAGCGATAGATTCTTCGCCGCACGAAATCGGCGCCGCCCGCGGGCGGCGCCGATTTGTGCTTAAGGACGGTTAAGGCGTTATCCAGCCGGGCACGCCGAGCAGCTTGTCCAGGCGCACCGGCAGGTCACGGACCCGGACACCGGTGGCGTGCCAGACAGCGTGCACGATCGCCGCGGGCGAGCCGATGCCCTTGCTCCCCATCGGGTTGAGGCCCGGGTCGTGCCCGTCGAGCCAGGCCGCGTCGATCAACTCCACGTCCGCGCGCGCCGCCACGTGGTTCTCGGCCAGGCGTGGTTGACGTAGTCGCCGGAGACCCGGACCTCGGTGGTGTCGTGGACCGCCTCGTCCCCGCCGGAGCTGCGCAACTCGCGGCGGTCGCCGGTGACCGCCCAGCCCAGGACGCGCTGCCGGCCGAGCCGCCCGCGACCGAGGCCATCGGCAGCGTGCCACCGTGACCGGTGCGGCCGCGAACCCCGCCGCCAGGTCGCCCGAGGAGGTGGTGGCCGGGAACGACGGGTTCACCGTCTCCGGGTCCGCGGTGAGCGGCGCGTCGTGCAGCTCCTCGGTGATCTCCAGCCGGATCGCCTGCGCCGCCGGCCGGGCCGCCTGCGCGTCGTGCGTCAGGACATCGAGCAGCAGAACCGCCCGGCTCAAGGCACCGCTCGGGCCTGGCGGCCCGCCCAGCGCGGGCCTTCACCCCCCGGCCTGCAGGCCCGAGCACTGGCCCGCATCCCGGTAGCCGCACGGCAAGCCGTCGTGGTCCAGGAAGCCCTGCCGCATCGGGTGCGGCTCGTCCACGGTGTCGAGGCCCTCGACGGTGGTGACCTTCTTGGCGCCGGTCAGGGCGGATCCCGTCGGCGCCCTCCCATCCCGGGCTGCGGGTGCAGGCGGTGCACGCCGACGACGTGATTGCCGGGGCGCCTGCGCGGGGTGCTGCGCGGCCGGCTGCCCGGTTCCGGCAACCCCTACTGAGCCGACGCCACCGGCCCGGGCGCGTGGGGCAGCCCGGGCCTGGTGGAACCTGATGCGTCGGATCAGTGGCCGTTACCGCCACCGATCCCCACGGTCACCCAACCGCCGTGACCGCCGTGACCGCCGTGACCGCCATGACCGCCATGACCGCCATGACCGCCGTGACCGCCGTGACCGCCGTGACCGTGCCAGTTGCCGTGCCCGCGGTGGCTGTGGCAGTAACGGCGGCGGCTGTCGCCGTTGTCCCGCCGGGCACTCCATTGGTCACCGTCGTCGTCCCAGTCCCAGTCGTTCCAGTCGTGACCATTGGTCCAGTGGCAGTGCCAGCGATAGCTGTCGCCGCTCGAGCCGCTGACGGCAGCCGATGCGGGACTCGCCAGGGTGAGGCCAGTGCCGGTCGCGAGGAGCATGCCGGCAATGAGAAGGGCCGGACGTCGCATGACTTGTCCTTTCAGGGTGGGGTGGTGGACTCCTGAAAGCCTTTCGCGTCCGGCGCCACATTTCAGATATTTCGCATAAATATAGAATGCAGCGAAAAACTCTGACGTTCCCGCGATCGAGCCGCGCGGTCAGGCCGCGGCCAGGGGAAGCGGATTCCGCAGCCAGGCCAGCGCTTCGGTGGCGTCCAGCGGCTCGGAGTAGTAGTAGCCCTGCCCCAGCGGGCAACCCAGCTGGGCCAGGATCATCCGGTGGCCGGCGTCCTCGATGCCCTCGGCGACCACGGTGAGCTGGAGCGTCCGGGCCAGGCTCACGATGCCCGCGACCAGCGCGAGCTGCTGTTCGCTGCCGAGCATGTCGTCGATGAAGGTCTTGTCGATCTTCAGGACGTCGATCGGCCGCTGGCGCAGGTAGCCCAGCGACGAGTAGCCGGTGCCGAAGTCGTCGATCGCGATCTTCACGCCGAGTTCCTGGAGCACGGCCAGATCCGCCCAGATCTGCTCGTCGTCGCCCATCAGCAGGGTCTCGGTGATCTCCAGCATCAGCGCCCGGGCGGGCACGCCGGCGTACTCCAGCGAGGCCTTGACCTGCTCGACGAAGCCGGACTGGCGGAACTGCCGGACCGAGACGTTGACGCTGACGTACGGCTGCCGCGCGCGCGGCAGGATGCGCCGCCACTGCGCCACGGTGTGCAGCGCCTGGTCGAGCACCCAGCGGCCCATCGGCACGATCAGCCCGCTCTCCTCGGCCACCTCGATGAACTCGTCCGGCGCGATCACCCCGCGCTGCGGGTGGTGCCAGCGCACCAGCGCCTCGAAGCCGACCGCCTCGTCGGTCTCCAGGTCGACGATCGGCTGGTACTGCAGCAGGAAGTGGCCCTCGTTGACCGCGTGGTCCAGCGCCGAGCGCAGTTCCAGCCGCTCCACCATCGCGCTGTGCAGGTGCGACTGGTAGCGCCGCCACTGGTTCTTGCCGGCGCCCTTGGCCACGTACAGGGCCAGGTCCGCCTGGCGCAGCAGTGCGTCGGCGGTGTCCGCCTCCGGGGTCGTGGTGATGCCGATGCTCGCCACGGCCTGCAGCGGCCCGCCGTCGATGATGATCGGCTCGGCCAGCGCGGCGAGGATCCGGGAGGCGGTCTCCTCGACCGCACCCGGGTCCTGCACGTTCTCGACCAGCGCGGCGAACTCGTCGCCGCCGAGCCGGGCGGCCGTGTCGTCGGCCCGCAGCGCGCCGGCGATCCGCCCGGCCACCGCGATCAGCAGCTGGTCGCCGGTGGCATGGCCGAGGGTGTCGTTGACGATCTTGAAGTCGTCCAGGTCGATGAAGAGCACGCCGACCACCGAGCCGTCGCGGGCGCCGCGGGCCAGCGCGTGCTGGAGCCGGTCGGCGAAGAGAACCCGGTTGGCGAGCCCGGTCAGCGAGTCATGGAACGCCTGGTGGGTGAGCTCCCGTTCGAGCTGGCGGCGCTCGGTCACGTCGCGCAGCGTCACGACCAGCCCGGCGACGGTGTGGTCGGCGCGCAGGTCCCGGCAGTGCATCTCCAGCATGACCTCGGTGCGGCGCCGCCCGACGGCCCGGAAGTCCAGCCCCTCCTGCGGGCCCTCGCCACCGCGGACGGCGGCCAGCACGCCGGCGAGCCGGAGCCGGTCGCCGGGGTGGATGAGGTCGGGCAGGGACGTGCCCACCGGGTCGCCGCCCAGCACGTGTCCCGCCGACGGGCTGGCGTAGCGGACCCGGTCCTCCTCGTCGACGATCAGGATGACGTCCGAGGTGTTCTGCACCAGCGTGCGGAAGTACGCCTCGCTGTTGCGCCGGGTCACCTCCTGACTGAGCGCGATCCGCTCCAGGGCCAGGGCGACCTGGGTGGCCAGCACCTCGAGGGCCCGCTGCAGGCCGAGCAGCGCCCAGGTCGGCCCGCCCACGTGCAGCACGCCGACCAGCGGGTCGCCGGTGGGACGGTCCTGGAGCACCAGCGGGCAGCGCAGCACCATGTTGAACTGGGTCAGCCGCACCGCGACCGCCCAGTCGACGTCGCGGGTGGCGACCAGGCGGGCGGCCGTACCGGTGGCGCGGTCGACGTCGGACTGGGCCGCGGCCTCGGGTGAGACCGGCGCCTCCGGCTCGGTGATGGCCATCGCGAGCACCACGCGGTGCGGCAGGTCGGCGGGGAGCAGCTGGGCCACGGCGGTCCGGACAGCGTTGCCGACCTCGTCGGCGTCGGCGGCGGAGACCAGCGCGGCCGAGGCCTCGCGCAGGCCGCGCTCGCGGGCCAGGGCCTGCCGGTGGCTCGCCATGACGCCGGCCATCCGGGCCAGCACCAGCAGGAACGTGCACGCGCTCAGGGCGGCGACCACCTCCAGGTCGGGCACCTCGCCGGCGGTGCTGACCTGGAGGATCAGCACGGCCGGGGCGACCAGCGAGGCCAGCGCCAGCAGGGCGAGCCGGACCCGGCCGAGCTCGGCCAGCGGGGTGGCCACCGGGCGGGTCAGCGTGGCCATCGACGCGCTCAGCGCGGCCAGGCCGACGGCCGCGTACAGCGGGATCCGGCCGAAGGTGTGCAGGAAGCCGACGTCGTCGCGGAGCGGGACGAGGCTGCCGCCCACGTCCGACAGCAGCAGGGCGAGCACGCCCACGGTCAGCCAGCCGACCGCCGGCAGCCGGCCGGAGGCGGTCAGCAGCAGGGTCAGCACGGCGAGGCAGAGCAGGTCGCCGACCGGGAAGGCCACCGCGACCCACTGCTCGGTGGTGGACAGCTCGGTGTCCCGCAGGTTCGGGCCGATCACGAACGTCCAGGCCAGCAGGGCGACGCCGGAGGTCAGGGTGAGCGCGTCGAGCAGGCTGCCGCGGTCGCGGCGGCCACCGGTACGCAGCCGGATGAACCAGTAGAGCACCAGCGCCAGCAGCGGGTAGCCGATGAGCAGCAGGGCGGTGCCGACCGTGGGCAGGTCGGCGTACCTGGAACCGGACACGTCGGCGGCCGTGCCGGCCACCGAGAGCACGACCACGACCGTGAGCAGCTGCCACGGTCCGCGCCGGGCCGGGTCGTGCCGGCGCATGCCGAGGACCACGGCCAGCACCGCGGAGCCGCCGGCGAGCACGCTGACCGGCTGCTGCCAGCCCGGCTGCGACGCGAACGCGACGCCGAGGGCGGCCATCCAGATGCCGAAGAGGGCGGTCGTCAGCCTGGTCGGCATGCTCCTCCTCCGCGGGCTGTAGGGCCGGACGCTGCCCTGATCGGTACCGCGCCGGAGCAACTGAGCAGAATCGGTACGTGTCCACCGACTTCGTCCGCGCCAACACACGGCTCGCGCCCGTGCCGTTCCTCCCCGAACTGGTGCTTTACCAGGCCGAGGAGCCGATCGAACTGTGGGAACGCACCGAGGCGGCGGGCGCCGAGCAGCCACCGCCGTTCTGGGCGTTCGCCTGGGCCGGCGGCCAGGCCCTGGCCCGGCACGTGCTGGACCAGCCGGAGCTGGTCAGCGGGCGGGCGGTGCTGGACCTGGCGACCGGCTCGGGCCTGGTGGCGGTGGCCGCGGCGCGGGCCGGGGCGCGCGTCGTCACGGCCAACGACATCGATCCGCTCTCTCTGGCCGCCGCCGAGGCGAACGCGGCGGCCAACGGCGTACCGGTCCGGCTCGTCGAGGGCGACCTGCTGGCCGGCGGGTTCCCGGAGGCCGACGTGATCCTGGCCGGCGACGTCTTCTACAGCCGCGAGATGGCCGGGCAGGTGCTGCCGTTCCTCCGCCGGGCCGCCGGCCGGGGCGCGTTGGTGCTGGTCGGGGATCCGGGACGGGCCTATCTGCCGATCGACGGGATGATCCACCGGGCCACCTACGAGGTGCCGGTGCTGGAGTCCCTGGAGTCGGTGCCGGTCCGGCGCACCAGCGTCTGGCAGGTGGATTTTACCGCGCGGTAATCGCAGATTGTTCAACAACTCTTGTGTGATCGTTGAACAATCCCTACCGTCAGGGGTGCCTCCCATCGAACCAACCCGATCGAAGGAGTGCCCGTGACGACCCAGACGACCCAGCCGACGACCCTCGCCCGGACCCGCCGCACCGCCCTGATCGGCGCCATCTTCCTGATGGCCACCAGCGCCATCGGACCCGGCTTCATCACCCAGACCACCACCTTCACGGCGAAGCTGGGCGCCGCCTTCGCGTTCGGCATCCTGATGTCGATCCTCGTGGACTTCGTCGTCCAGATGAACATCTGGCGGATCATCTCGGTCAGCGGCAAGCGGGCGCACGAGCTCGCCAACGCCGTCGTCCCCGGCGCGGGCTACCTGCTCGCGGCCCTGGTCGTGCTCGGCGGCCTGGTCTTCAACATCGGCAACGTGGCCGGCTCGGGCCTGGGCCTGAACGCCGCGCTGGGCCTGGACCCGAAGCTGGGCGGCCTGTGCAGCGCGCTCGTCGCGATCTCGATCTTCCTGGTCCGGCGGGCCGGGATGGCGATGGACCGGCTGCTCATCGGGCTCGGCGTCCTGATGATTGTGCTGACCGTGTACGTCGCGATCGTCTCCGGTCCGCCGGTCGGCGAGGCGCTGCGGCAGACGGTGCTGCCGGACACCGTCGACTTCGCGGCGATCACCACGATCATCGGCGGCACGGTCGGTGGCTACATCACCTACTCCGGCGCGCACCGGCTGCTGGACAGCGGCACCACCGGCCCGGAACACGCCCGCGAGGTCACCCGGGGCGCGCTGACCGGCATCGCGGTCACCGGGCTCATGCGTTTTGTGCTCTTCCTGGCGGTGCTCGGCGTGGTCAGCGGCGGGGTCGTGCTCAACACCAAGGGCAACGCCACCGCGCAGGCGTTCGAGTCGGCGGCCGGCGAGTTCGGGCTGCGGGCGTTCGGCGTGATCCTCTGGGCGGCGGCGATCACCTCGGTGGTGGGTGCGGCGTTCACCTCGGTGTCGTTCTTCGACGCGTTCTCCCGGCGCTTCACCGAGCGGCGCGCCCGGGACTGGGCGACGGTCGCGTTCATCGCGGTCACCACGGTGATCTTCCTGCTGATCGGCACGGCGCCCTCGGCCCTGCTGGTCTTCGCGGGCGGGTTCAACGGGCTGATCCTGCCGATCGGGTTCACCATTCTGCTGTACGCCGCGTGGCGCCGGCGGGAGCTGCTGCGGGGGTACGCGTACCCGGCCTGGCTGCTCGTGCTCGGCGTGCTGGTCGCGGCGCTGACCTGGTACATGGGCATCACCTCGGCCCGCACGATCTTCGAATACCTGGCCGGCTGATCTTTCCACCGGGCCCGGGCGGGGCGTGCCGCACTCTCTCGGCAGCCCCGCCCGCGGCAGCCGATCGACCCGACGCAAGGAGTCTCGACATGGACCTCAACAGCGACCTCGGCGAGGGCTTCGGCACCTGGCAGCTCGGCGACGACGAGGCGATGCTCGACGTGGTCAGCAGCGCCAACGTCGCGTGCGGGTTCCACGCCGGCGACCCGCGGACCCTGCTGGCCACCTGTGAGAGCGCGGTCGCCAAGGGTGTGGTCATCGGCGCGCAGGTCGGCTATCAGGACCTGGCCGGCTTCGGCCGCCGCTTCATCGACTACGACAGCGCGGACCTGGTCGCGGACCTGATCTACCAGCTCGGCGCGCTGGACGGGCTGGCCCGGGCGGCCGGCGACCGGGTGCTCTACGTCAAGCCGCACGGCGCGCTCTACAACGCCGTCGTGCACCACGAGCAGCAGGCCGCCGCCGTGGTCGACGCCGTCCGCCGGTACGACCCGGACCTGCCCGTCATGGGCCTGCCCGGCTCGGCGCTGCTGCACCTGGCCGAGGAGGCCGGGCTGGCCACCGTCCGCGAGGCCTTCGCCGACCGCGGCTACCACCCGGACGGCACGCTGGTCTCCCGGCGCGAGCCCGGGGCGCTGCTGCACGACCCCGCCGAGGTGGCCGAGCGGATGCTGCGGCTGGTCACCGACCGCACGCTGGTCACGGTCGACGGCACGGTGATCAAGGTGGAGGCCGACTCGATCTGCGTGCACGGCGACTCCCCCGGCGCGGTCGCGATGGCCCGCGCGGTGCACGCCGCCCTGGCCGGCGCCGGCGTGCCGATCAGCGCGTTCGCCGGGGCCGGCTCGTGATGTCGGCCGCCGGGCTGCGGGAGAGCTTCCGGGCCGGGCTGGTGCGCCCGACCGCCGGGCTGGCCCCCGGCCTGGCCCAGGCCAACCTGATCGCGGTGCCCCGCGACTGGGCCTGGGACATGCTGCTGTACGCCCAGCGCAACCCGAAGCCATGCCCGGTGCTGGACGTGGGCGACCCGGGTTCGCCGCACACGGAACTGGCCGGCGGCGCGGACCTGCGCACCGATCTGCCGCTGTACCGGATCTGGCGGGACGGCCGGCTGATCGCGGAGGTCCCGGACGCCACCGCCGCCTGGCGCGACGACCTGGTGGCGTTCCTGATCGGGTGCAGCTTCAGCTTCGAGGCATCGCTGATCGCCGCCGGCATCGACGTCCGGCACATCTCCACCGGCCGCAACGTGCCGATGTTCCGCACCTCCCGGGCCTGCCGCCCGGCCGGGCGGCTGCGCGGCGAGCTCGTCGTCTCGATGCGGCCGATCCCGGCGGACCGGGTCGCCGACGCGGTGACCGTCAGCGCCCGGTTCCCCGCCGTGCACGGCGCCCCGGTGCACGTCGGCGACCCGGCCGGGCTGGGCATCACCGACCTGGGCAGCCCCGACTTCGGCGACCCGGTGGAGATCCGGGCCGGCGAGGTGCCGGTCTTCTGGGCGTGCGGCGTCACGCCCCAGGCCGCCGTGATGGCATCCCAGGTGCCGTACGCGATCACCCACGCGCCCGGCCACATGTTCGTGACCGACGTCCCCGACACGGAATATGAGCGATGACGAGATTTCTCCGCTGCGGCCGGGAGGCGCTGCTGGTCGAGGTCGACGACCTCGACCAGGCGCTGGCCCTCTACGCCGCGCTGCGGACGGCGGACCTGCCCGGCGTGGTGGACCTGGTGCCCGCGGCCCGGACCGTGCTGATCCGGCTCGACCCGGCCGTCACGTCCCCGGCGGCGGTCGAGAAGGCCACGGCCGGGCTGCACGTCGACGGGTCCCGTCGCGCCGGCCTGGGCTCGGTGGAGATCCCGGTGCGGTACGACGGCCCGGACCTCACCGAGGTGGCCCGGCGCACCGGGCTGAGCCCGGACGAGGTGGTCACGTTGCACACCGGTTCCCGGTGGACGGTGGCCTTCGCCGGCTTCGCCCCCGGCTTCGGCTACCTGACCGGCGGCGACCCGCGCCTCGACGTGCCCCGGCGGGACTCGCCGCGGACCCGGATCCCGGCCGGCTCGGTCGGCCTGGCGGGCCGCTTCTCCGGCGTGTATCCCAACGACAGCCCGGGCGGCTGGCAGCTGATCGGCAACACCTCGGCCCGGATGTGGGACCTGGACCGCCCGGAGCCGGCGCTGCTGGTGCCGGGCATCGAAGTGATCTTCAAGGCGGTGGACCGATGACGATGACGATCCTGCGGACCGGGCCGCTGACCGTGCTGAAGGACGAGGGCCGGCCCGGGCACGCCGGTCAGGGGGTGGCGCCGTCCGGGGCGGTGGACCGGAGCGCGTACGCCCGGGCGAACGCGCTGGCCGGCAACCCGCGCGGGACGGCGGCGCTGGAGTGCACGCTGGGCGGCCTGCGGGTCCGCTGCGACGTGCCGGCGACCCTCGTGCTGACCGGCACCGACGCGGTGCTCACAGTGGACGGCGTGCGGACCGCGGTGGAGCAGGTCGTCGAGGTCCCGGCCGGGGCGGTGGTCGCGGTGACCGTGCCGCGGCGCGGGCTGCGCAGCTATCTCGCGGTCCGCGGTGGCTTCGCCGTGCCGGCGGTGCTGGGCTCGCGGTCCACCGACCAGCTCGCCGGGATGGGCCCGCCCCGGCCGGCGGTCGGCGACACTCTGCCGATCGGCCCCCCGCCCGCGGCCGGCGACCCCGTGGAGCCGCCACCGGGCGTGCCGGACGACGCGCCCCTCGAAGTTGATCTCGGACCCCGGGACGACTGGTTCACCGCCGCCGCGATCGAGACGTTGCTGAGCGCGGAGTTCACCGTCTCGCCCGCCAGCGACTCGGTCGGGCTGCGGCTGGCCGGCCCGGTGCTGGCCCGCGCGCGGACCGAGGAACTGCCCAGCGAGGGTGTGGTCCGCGGCGCGGTGCAGGTGCCGCCGGACGGGCACCCGATCATCTTCCAGGCCGATCACCCGGTCACCGGCGGCTATCCGGTGATCGCCGTGCTGACCCCGGCCGCCGCC
Organism: Actinoplanes sp. NPDC049599; assembly: GCF_044465625.1. Lineage (NCBI taxonomy): Bacteria > Bacillati > Actinomycetota > Actinomycetes > Micromonosporales > Micromonosporaceae > Actinoplanes > Actinoplanes sp. NPDC049599. Next base: position 19,454 of record NZ_JBITLX010000014.1, on the reverse strand, counting down.
GACCGCGCCGCGCAGGCCCGGCCGGGTGCCCGGCTGCGGTTCGCGGTGGCTCCCGCCTGACCGCTCCGCCGCCCCGGCTGATTGACTGACCAGGTGACCACGGTGGAGAAGGCCGGTTCCGCGGCCCGGGCGGTCGAGCAGCTGCGCAGCTCGATGATCAACGGTGAGCTGGCGCCGGGCACCCGGCTCGCGGAGTCGTCGCTCACCGGCCCGCTCGGCGTCTCCCGCAACACCCTGCGCGAGGCGTTCTCGACGCTGGTCGAGGAGGGCCTGCTGGTCCGCCACCCACACCGGGGCGTGTTCGTGGCGACCCTGACCTCGGCGCAGATCGCGGACATCTACCGGGTCCGGGTGCTGCTGGAGTGCACCGCCCTGGCGCAGGCGCCGACCGACCCGCCGCGGGCCGAGGGCATGCGGGCGGCGGTCGACGAGGCGAAACGCGGCATCGCGGCGGGTGACTGGCGCGCCGTCGGCACGGCCAACATGCACTTCCACGAGCAGATCGTGGCGCTGGCCGGCAGCCCCCGGCTGGACGGCTGGATGCGCCAGCTGACGGCCGAGCTGCGGCTCGCCTTCGTGGCAGCCCCCAACATCGAGGCGCTGCACCGGCCGTTCGTGGCGATGAACGACGAGATCGCCGCGAGCTACGAGGCGGGCAAGGCGCAGGAGGCCGCGGCGGTGCTGCGGGACTACCTGCTGACCTCGGAACGCGTCGTCCTGGGCCACCTGCCCTAACGGGCCGGCAACAGGTCACGCAGGCCGAACCCGTCAGCCACCAGCACGTCCGGCTCCGGCAGCCCCGTCGGGTCCTCGCGATCGGTGCGCGGCGACCGCATCAGGATCGCCGCGGCGGCCTCGGCGCGCCGGGCGCACACCACGTCGCGTTGGCGGCTGTCGCCGACGAACCAGCACTTCTCCGTCGGCACGCCCAGCTCCCGGGTGGCCCGCCAGATCATCTCCGGGTTGGGTTTCCGGACGCCCGCCTCGTCGCTGTAGATCTGCACGGCGAACAGGCCACCCACCCCGGCCCTGGCGAGGAAGTCGCGGTGCGCCGCCCCGCACAACGTGTTGCTGACGACCGCCATCGGCAGCTCCGCCGCGCGGGCCGCCCGCAGCGCCTCCGGGATGCCCGGCCGCAGCGCCCACGTCGACCGCCACGTCGCCTCGTACGCGAGCTCGGTGGCGTGCAGCCGGACCGCCTCCTGCGCCGGGGCCGGCCAGCCGGTCGTGACGAAGCGCCGCCAGTAGTCCGCGTGACTCAGCTCGTCGGGATGGTCCTCGTCGCGCCAGGCGCCGTACGCGGCGTGGCCGGCGGTCAGCGACCTGTTGATCTCGCCCGGCGACAGCGCCCCGCCGGTCACGTTGAACAGCCGCAGCACCAGCTCGGGCGGCGCGGGCTCCGGCGCGGGGGCGTCGGCCAGCACCCCACCGAAGTCGAGCAGCAGGGCGGCGGGGAAGGTCAGCATGCCCCCAACCTAGCGACCGCTGTCCGTCCGCAGCGTCCAGGCGCGGACCCCGCCGACGATGCCCGCGGTGTTCGGCACCACCACCACGTCGTCGCCCATCCGGGCCAGCTGGGCCGGGGTGATCAGCCGCGAGTTGCCGCCGCCGAGGTAGATGCGGTCCCAGAGGAATACCGGGCGCAGCCCCTCGACCACGTTGCGGACCCGCCGGGACCAGAGCGCGTCGCCGAGCCGGCGCCGCTCGTGCTCACCGATGTAGGTGTCGTAGCTCATCCCCCACCGCACCGGCGCCTGCGACATCTCCAGGTGCGGGGCGAGCTGGCCGCCGTCGAACAGCGCGCAGCCCAGGCCCGTACCCAGGGTCAGGATGAGCTCGCAGCCGGTGCCCGCCACCACGCCCGCGCCGTGCACCTCGGCGTCGTTGAGCACCAGCGTGGGCAGGCCGAAGGCCTCGGCCAGCGCGGTCCGCGCGTCGTAGCCGCGCCAGGCCTCGACCAGCTCCGGGTCCACCCTGGTCCGGGGACCGCTGCGGGTCACGTAGTGCGGGGTCGCCACCACCACCCCGTGGCGCAGCATGCCCGGCATGCCGACGGTGACCCGGTCCGCGGTCGGCAGCCGCTCGCCGAGCTGGACCAGCGTCTTGACGAACAGATCGGGCGGCAACGGGTACGGCGTCGGGACGCGCAGCGGGTGGGCGCGCATGGTGCCCGCCTCGTCGAGCACGGACCCCTTGATGCCGCCGCCACCGCAGTCGATCGTCAACGTGAAAGCCACGCCCCAGTGTGCAACGCGGGCCCGCCGGGCAACAGTTAGAACCTGGCGAAGGACCTGATCGGCATCCGCGGGCCGAACCTGGGCGCGCTGATCCCGCCGTACGCCAGCAGCTCGCAGACCCGGCCGCGGTGGCCCGCGAACGGCTCCAGCAGCTCGAGCATCCGGGCGTCGGTGCCCCGGGCCTCACCGGCCAGCCCCCAGGCCACCGAGTTCGGGATGTGGAAGTCGCCGACGCTGACCGCGTCCGGATCGCCGTAGCTGGTGCGGACCACCTCGGCGGCGGTCCACGGGCCGATGCCGGGGATCGCGGTGAGCCGGCGGGTGGCCTCGGCGCTGTCGGCGCACCGCTCCAGCCGGGCGGCGGCCACGGCGGCCCGCAGCAGCGCCTGGGCGCGGCGCTGCTCGACGCCGAACGGATGGAAGACCCAGTAGGGCGTCGCGGCCACGGCCTCCGGGTCGGGCGGCAGCAGCAGCTCGGCCGGCCCGGGCGCCGGCTCGCCGAAGTGCCGGACCATCGCCCGGTATGCCCGGTGGGCCTCGATCCCGGTGACCTTCTGCTCCAGGATGGCCCGGATCAGCCGGTGGAAGACCTGGCCGGTGGCCGGGAACCGGACCCCCGCGAAGGTGGCGGCCAGCCGCGCGACCAGCGGGTGCGACGCCGCCCGGGCGGGGAAGTCGCCGAGGTCGTCGCGCAGGCCGGCGATCGCGTCCGCGCGGTCGACCAGCCAGGCCGCGCCAGGTCCGTGCCCGGTCGCGGTGAGCTCCGCGCCCGCGCGGGCCAGGTGCAGGGACCCTGGCCCTTCCGGGGTACGCGCGGAGAGCCAGAATTCGCCCTCCCCGAGCTTGCCGCAGGGGTCGTGGCGGACCACGAGCAACGACCGCAGCGTGCGGGTGAACTGATAGCCGTCCGGCAGCGTCAACCGGCGGGTCCTCGTCACCCGGGCCACTGTGCCACCTTCGCCGCCCGCGGCCAACCCTCCCGCCCGGCCGCTCCGGGACCCGGACGTGCCGATGGCCCTGACCGCGCTCCCGGTCAGGGCCATCGTGCGGGTTGGCGGACACCCGAGTCGGTCCGCGTCACCCGGTAGCGGAGCTGCGTAGCTCGGCTCGAGCGGGTCCCGCGCCTCCTTTCGTCAGCCGTTTCCTTGCTCGTGCCGCCTGCCGCTGGTCTTGCCGTCCTCAGGGGGGTGGACGGCGGCCGGTCCCGACGGGGGGTCCCGCGCGGGGCGGCGTCACCTCAGGCGACGCGACCCCGCGGGGGTTCGGTTCCGGTAGCGGCAGGGCTCCGTACTCAGTTGTTCTGGTTCTGGTCGTTCTGGTTGTTGTTCTGGTCGTTGTTGTTGCCGCCCTGGTTCTGGTTGCCCTGGCCCTGGTCCTGGTTGCCCTGGTCCTGGTTGCCCTGGCCCTGGTCCTGGTTGCCGCCGCCGCCGACCTCGATGCGCACCGCGTCGAAGGCGGGGGTCTGGTTGGCGCGCTGCATCATCGGGATGCGGTGCGAGCCGTCACCGGCCCACGAGGCGCACTGCGCGGTGCCCTCGGCGGGCAGCCCGGCGACCTGGATGGTCACCACGTCCGGGGCAGCGCTGCCCTGCCGGTCCTCGGTCGCCACGAAGAACGCGGGGACCGGCGCCGGGTCGGGAGCCTCGTTGGTGTTCGCCAGCATGCGGCAGGCGGTGTGGAAGTGGCCACGGACGAGGCCGCCCTGCAGGACCGAGCTCTCCACGTAGTAGCCACCCTGGCCGGCCGCGAGGAAGCGGTCCCGGATCAGGTTGCGCGTGCTCACCCGCAGGGTGAACGGCGTGTTCGGCGCCACCTGGGTGGGCGCCTCGGTGATCAGCAGCGAGGGGTTGTTCTCCTGCGCGCCGACCTCGCCGAACTCGGTGGAGACGCAGCGGTTGCCGTTCTGGAAACCGTCGTGCGCCTGCAGCTGGCTGCCCTCGCAGCTGTTGGCCAGGATGCCCAGGCCGGCGCCCGGGGGCGGGGTCACGACGCCGCCGTTGTTGCCACCGTTGTTGTTGCCACCACCGGTGTTGCCGCCGTTGTTACCGCCGTTGTTGTTACCGCCGGTGTTGCCGCCGGTGTTGCCGCCGCCACCGGCGTTGGTGTCGTTGCTGGCCGAGGGGGCCGGGGAGGCCGCGCCGCCGCCGTTGTTGCCACCGTTGTTGTTACCGCCGGTGTTGTTGCCCGCGTTCTGCATGACCCACTGCCGGCAGCGGCTGCGCATCTGGGCGGTGGTCGGCACGTCGCCCGAGCCGTCGTCCGCGTGCTGGGTCACCTTGCCACCGTTGGTGGTGTAGGTGCCCTTCTTGGTCTTGGTCGACAGTTTGCCGGACTTCGGGGCCTGGATGTTGTTGCAGGCGGCCAGAGCACGCTGGGTGGAACGCTTCGTGCTCGCGTCCGAGACCTGCGTGACGGTGACGATGCCGCCGAAGGCAACCAGGGTGGCTACCGCGGCGATGATCCGGCGCCGACCGGTGAACCACTTTGACTTCGAGGATTCGCGCCGGTACTGCGACCTTCGCATGGTGACACCTTTCTCTGTCGCACACGTGGCGGGCGGTGGAGCAGCCGCCTGGGGGTGATGCCGTACGGCCTGGTCGGCTGGCCAGGTCGGTGCCGTCCGCGGGCTATCGCGTCCGGAAGATGCGCATTGTGGTGATCACACCGGCGACCAGGGCGCCGGCGAGAACGAGGAGGATGACCGAGGTGTTGACCCCGGGGACGCCACCGGCGCCTGCCGCGGCGAGCATCTGGGTGTCGACCGGCACCGGGCCGCCGCCTGCCGCGGCCGGGGCCGGGGCGGTCGGCAGCGAGCCGAAGTCGACGATGCCGCTGCTCTCCAGCAGGGTCATGTGGGTCATCACGAACTGGTTGGTCTGCTGCGCCAGCTTGCGCACCGAGTCGTTGCGGGTGCTGGCCCGGATCGTCGCGATGGCCGGGAAGATCTTGCCGTGCGCCGCCCGCAGCCGGTCGATGTAGATCTGGTCGAACTGCGCGGCGGTCTCCGCGTTCTTCATCTCGTTCAGCCAGCCCTGCTGGTCGCTGTTCGGCTGGTTCGGCAGCGCGACGCCCAGCTTCTTGGCGACCGCGATGTCGAGCTTGTCGAGCACGACGTGCTGCTGCGAGATGGTCCGGCCGATGTTCACGACCCGGGGGTCCTCGGACTTCTCGATGGCCATGTTGCCGGCCGGGATCTCCCAGAGCCCGGCGAGCCGGACCTTGATGACGAAGTCGCGATCCGCGGCGCTGACCGCGCCGGCGCCCTTGTCGGTGAGACCGGTGTTCGGCGGTACGGGGACCGGGCCGTCTGCGGCCCGGGCCACTCCCGCCGGAGCCAGCAGGACCGTCAGGACCATTGCCAGGACGCCCACCAGCCAGCGGTGCAGCCGGCGCGTCGAGCGAGCGGCAATCATCTTTCACACCTCCGACGTCGGTTCGGGTAAACAATTCCGGCGGCCCGGGGGCCGGTCGTGGGAAACGATAGGAGAAGCATTTCCCGGCGGGCCTGCGAATACGGAATTCTTAGGCCCGATTTAACGAAGAATTATGGACTTGCGAGCATTCGTGGCGGGGGCCGGCCGACGCCGGTGAGCGTCGTCCGGCCGCACCCGAACAGGTCGATCAGTAGCTGTAGTCGGAGCCCGACTCGTCGCCACCGGCGTCGCCACCGGACTCGGCGGCGCCCTCTTCCTCATCCGCCGGCGGTGCGACAGCCTTGGACGGAGCCGGGAGGCAGGTCAGGTTCTTGGTGCCTTCGGGAGTGATGACGAACCACTTCTTCCCGACGTTCTGGCCCTTCCACTGCCCGGCCTTCTTGTCACCGATGTAGGTGTAGACCGGCCAGTTGTCGATGGTCAGCTGCAGCGTGCCGTCCTTGCGCTCGACGGTGCCGACCAGCTTGGCGTCGACGCCGTCGACCTTCGGCTTCTCGCCGGCGTTGATGACGGCCGGCGGCCACACCTTGGCGCAGTCGTCGTAGCAGTTCGACACGGCCTTCGGCTTCACCTTGTCGTCGTCGAAGCGGTAGAGCACAAAGCCGTCCTGGTTCTGGACGGTCTCGCCCATGCGCTTGACCTTGACGGCGTTGAGCTCGTCGGTGACCTCGTCCGCGCTGAGCTCGGGGGCCTCGGCCCCGTCCTCGGCGGCGTCGTCCTCCGGCTCGGCACCGGGCGTCGGGGTGGCGGTGGCGTCGACGGCGTTGGCAGCCGGTTCCGCGCCGTAGTCACTGGCGTTGTCCAGTCCCGCCGGGGCGCAACCGGTCAGCGCGAACGCCGCCGCGATAGAGGCGCCGACGACCTTCAACTTTCGCTTCTCCGGTACCACTGGTGCCCTCCAACTGGATCGATCGATCTCCGTGTCCGCGCTGTAGTACGCGGGCGGGCTGCCAGCGGTTGAAGAATCGGGCCAAACAAATTCTTTGATTTTGGATTGAACCCTGGCGGCGCGCGGTCCGTAAATGAGTGGACCGTCGGCACCTTTTGTCGCGGTGCGTGCCGGGGCATTCGCAACGAGTAATTGCCCGCGCATTCCGTTCGCTTTGCCGGCGGCGCCGCTCTCAGCCGGTCCGTCCCGGCGGGCCGGCGCCACGTCGGCGCCGGGACCTCGGGTCTGCGGTTGGCGGCTCCTGGCGCCGTACCGGTGGCGGAGCGGACATGCAGAAGCCCGGCCGCGCGTCGCCCGGCCGGGCTTCTGTCACGATCGCGATCAGGGGACGCGGACCAGCGCCTCGCCGGTGCCCTTGTCGTCGACGGACTGGATCTGCAGGTGGGCGATGTCCTCCCGGGGCAGGGCGGTGACCGCCTGCAGCAGCAGCGGGTCGGGCTGGGCCGCCGTGCCCCAGCCCTTGTCGCCGACCTTCCACGTCGACAGCACCTCGGAGGCGCCGTCGGTGCGGACCACCACGAGCCGGCAGGTCAGCGGGCCCTTGATGTTGGAGACCGCGAACGAGACCTGGGTGCCCCAGTCCTTGCTCTCCAGGGCCACGTCGGCGGTGACGCCGCTGCGCGGGTCGGTGTTGGTCATCCGCTCGCCGACCAGGTCCGGGCCGCCGATGCCGGTGCCGCCCTCGGCCAGCGGCAGCGGGTCGAGCTGCTTGCTGGAGCGCTGCTGCGTCGGGGCGGCCGGGTCCGAGTTGCCGAGCCACTGCCCGCCGGCGAAGAGCGCGCCGATCGAGAGCATCGCGAAGACCACCACGGCCGCGGCCAGCGAGTAGAGCCGCCGGCTGTTGGCCCGCCGGCGCTCCCGCTTCACCTCGCCGATCATCTGCTTGAGCATGAGGCCGTCACGCCGGGACTGCTCGGTGGCGACGAGCGCGTCGGCGTCCACGTCCGAGAGGATGTCCACGACCGGCAGCAGCGACTCGAGCTCGATGGCGCAGGTCGGGCAGTCGATCAGATGGTCCTCGAACCGGGAGGCGTCCCGCTCGTCGAGCACGCCCAGCGCGTACGACGCGACGTCGAAGTGCTGTTCCTGGGTCATTCCGTCACCCCCCGCTGCTGCAAGGCCGTACGCAGGGCCCGCAGGGCGTAGTACACACGAGACTTGGCAGTGCCCAGGGGCAGGCCGAGAACCTCGGCCGCCTCCGGAACGGTCTTGCCGCGGAAGTACGTCTCCACCAGGATCTCACGGTGCGACTGGCTGAGCGTACGGAGCGCGTCGGTCACGGTCATGAGCTGCAGCACGCGGTCGGTGTCGTCGGCCGTGCTGGGGAAGCTCTCCAGCTCCCGGTCGTACGTCTCCGGCGGCCGGGCGCTGACGCTGCGGTGGTCGTCGATGGCGATGCGCCGGGCGACGGTCACCAGCCAGGGACGGAGCGACTGCTGGCCCTGGGCACCGAGCCGGTGCGCGTTCCGCCAGGCGCGCAGGAGGGTCTCCTGCACGATGTCCTCGGCCCGCTGCCGGTCGCCGCCGGTGAGGCGCAGCACGAACATCAGCAACGGTCCCGCGTGCTCCTCGTAGAGCATCCGGACCAGCGTGTCTTCGTGGCTCGCCTCCGACCCGGCCCCGTGGCGGGCCTGTCGTGGAATCACGGCATCATCATTGTCCGCACCACGGCCTCCGTCGAGAGCCTGCCACCCGCCACCGGACCGCTGCTGCGTCATCGCACACACCCTGTCCGGCGTGAGCCGTTCCATGACCAACGCATGCATCGAATCCTCCAGCCGGTGCTTTCCCCGTCGCCTGTCATACGGCTGGGGGCACCGGCCGGGATCAACGCGAACGGGAAAATTTCCGGGAGCCCTACGGGCCGGCCGGCATCGAGGAGCAGTTGCAAGAGGATCCTCCGGGTCCAAGCCGCGTGGGGGCGCGACTTTCATGCATAGACACCGATATGTACTCGGGGGCACGCGAATAATACTCAGGACGCCTGGGGAGGCGACAGACGCGGAGTGCGCCAAGGGCCGGGCACGGTCGCTGGAGGTGGCACCGCCCTCACCGAGGGTCCCGAAATCCGGCGTACGCGGCGGGACACCGCGCCGTCCACAGCGCCCGGGTCGCCACCTGGGCAGGGGAAACAGGCCGACCCGGCAGGGCGGGTGGCGCGAACGGCCACCGTGCCCCCGGAACCCAAAAACTCACAAAACTAGTGAATCGACCAGCCAGCCCGGTCAACCGGCTCAGCGGCTGCGGGCGGTCGCCAGCGCCAGCGCCCGGTGCAGCACCCGGGCGTCGCCCAGCATCCCGCGCAGCCGCCGCTCCAGGCCCGCGATAGGCACCAGGTTCTGCGGCGCCCGGGGGTCCTTGTACGACGACGACGCGAACCTCGGCAGCGTCGCCGACGACAGGTCGGCCAGCTCCACCGCTTCCGCCGGGGTCAGGTCCGGGGAGCATTCGATGCGGACGATGCCCGACCACGGCGCGCCCGAGGCTCCCGGCAGGCGCAGATACCAGGACCAGCCGCCCCAGACCGTGCCCAGTTGGAACACCGGCGTGCGCTGGGTGGGCTTCAGCGACGTCACCACCGTGGTCAGGGTCGCGGGCAGGTACTGCTTCTGCTGCGTCTTCACGTACCCGATCGTGCGGGGCAGTTGCCGGCGGTTGCGCAGGGGGCCGTCCACCACCAGCAGGTCTGCGCCGTCCGAGCCGCCGTCGCGGGCCGCGCCCGAGATGTCGATCTCCAGGGCGGTCAGGGGTGCCTGCACCGCCGCCGGGAGCTTGCTCGCCTCCCCGGCGCCGCTGACCCGGTGCACCTCGTAGCGGACCGAGCCGGCCTGGAGGTCCTCCGCGGTCGGGGAGGCGGTGAACAGGCCGCGGGCCACCCGGGCGCCGGCCAGCTCCGCGATGCCGTTGCGCAGGTCGCAGCGGACCACGCCGGCGGCGTACGAGGCGGCCAGGCCGGCGTAGGACATGCCGTCCTCCTCCGCCGTCCACAGGCCCGCGTCGTTGCGGCGGACGCCGTCGACCAGGAAGACCACGTCGGGACAGCGGACCCGGGTCGAGACGTCGATCGGCGCCCACTGCGCCGCGGGCACCTCGACGTCCGTGTCGACCTGGGCGCTGCTGGGTGACCCCGGGCCGTCCGACGAGTCGCCCTCGAACGACGCACCGTACGACGGGTCCCAGGAGTCGACGAACATCCGCGTCACAGACCAACCCTCTCTACATGGGCCGTACGGGCGTCCTTGTGCACCTCGAAGCGGACCGGCACCCGGTCGGCCAGGGCGTGGACGTGGGTCACCACGCCCACCATCCGGTCGCCGCGGGCCGCCAGGTTTTCCAGGGTCGCGGCGACCACGTCCAGGGTCGCCGCGTCCAGGGTGCCGAAGCCCTCGTCGAGCACGATCGACTCCAGGCTCGCCGCCGTGGTCGACATGCCGGCCAGCTGCTCGGAGAGGGCCAGCGCCAGCGCCAGCGAGGCCTGGAACGTCTCCCCGCCGGACAGCGTGCGGACCCCGCGCCGCAGGCCCGCGTCGTGGTGGTCGATCACGTAGAACTCGCCCTTGTCGTGCATCAGGTCGTACTGTCCGCCGGTCAGCTCGCGCAGGATCCGCGACGCGCCGTCGACCAGCAGATCAAGTGCTTCCTCGAGCAGCCAGCGCTCGAAGTTGTTGGCCCGCAGGTGCCCGGCCAGCGCCTTGGCCGTGCGGCCGGCGAGCAGCAGGCCGGCCCGCTGCTCGGCGAACTCGCGGGCCTGCTCGCGCCGGTCGACCAGGCGCTGCCAGGCCGCGCCGGCCCGTTCCGCGGCCACCGCGGCCGCGCGGATCAGGTCGGCGTCGGCGCCGCCGGACGGCGCGGCGATCCCGGCGTCGGTGAACAACGTGAGCACCGCCGCGCGGGCCTGCTGGGTCTGCGCGTGCGCGGCCTCGACGGCCGCGACCGCCTCGGTCCGGGCCTGCTCGCGCTGCCGGGACGACTCCCGGGCCCACTCGACCAGCGCGGACCAGGCCGCGGCGAGGTCGTCGCGGTCGGCCGGCGGCGGCGAGAACCGGGCCACCGCGTCGCGGACCGTGTCGAACGAGCGCCAGGCCGTCCGCTGCTGCTCCTCGGCGGCGGTGACCGCCGCGTGGGCCTTGCGCTGGAGCTCGCGGGCCTCGCGGACGGCCGCGCCCGCGTGGTCGAGCTTGCGCTGGAGCTTGGTGAGCTCGTCGAGGCGCCGGCGCAGGGCCTCGACGCCGGGCGAGTCGGTCAGGGCCGCGCGCACCTCGGTCAGCCGGGCGCGGTGCTGCTCGAGCTGGGCGCGCTTGCGGTCGAGGCCGCGTTCCAGCTCGCGGGCCACCGCGTCGCGCTGCTTGAAGGCCGTGGACGCCACGTCCGCCGCCGCCCGCGCCGCCTTGCCGGTGCGCTCGGCGGTCTGCACGGCCGAGCCCTCCGGCACCGGCGGCACCTCGGTGACCGGCTGGGCGCAGACCGGGCAGTCGTGGCCGGCGGTCAGGTGGGCGCGCAGGGCGGCAGCGCGGTCCAGGGTCTGCGCCTCCGCGTATTCCGCGCGGGCCTGTTCCAGCAGCATCTCGGCGCCGGTGTGCGCGGCCCGGGCCAGGTCGGCGGCCGCCACGGCGTCCTTGTACTCCACCTCGGCGACCGAGACCTCGCCGGCGAACCACTCGGCCTGCCCGGTCAGCCGGTCCAGCTCGAGGTGGCGGTCCAGCAGCAGCCCGAGCGAGCCCGCGTCACCGGCGGCGGCCAGCTCCCCGCGTACCTTCTCCTCGTGCTCCTCGGCCGTGCGCACACCTCGCGCCGCCTCGGTGGCGCCGAGGCGCGCGGCGGCCGCGGCCTCGGCCACCTTGGCGCTGCCGGCCGGCATCCTCACCTTGGCGAGCACGGCCAGCTCGCCGGCGATCGTGTCGCGGGCCGCGGCCAGCTCGGCCTCCCGGTCGCGGACCGCGCTGAGCTGCGGCACCGCCTGCTCGACCGCGTGGGTCAGCTCGCGCATCGCGGTCAGCCGCGCCTCGGCGGCCTCGACCGCCTCGTCGTCGGCGTCGACCAGCCCGGCGAGCAGCTGGTCGAGGGTGGCCAGCTGGGCCTCTGCCTTGGTGGCCCGGGTGGCGGCCTTGGCCTGCACCTCCTCGTAGACGTGCAGGCCGAGCAGGTTGACCAGGATCTGCTGCCGGGTGGCGGGCTTGGCGTGCAGGAAGTCGGCGAACTGCCCCTGCGGCAGCACCACGCAGCTGGTGAACTGCTCGTACGGCAGCCCGACCGCCTCGATGATCGCGCTCTCCATCTCGGCCGGGGTGCCGGCCAGCACGTCGCCCAGGTCCTCCAGGCTCATCCCGGTGTCGAGCCGGGTCACGTCGAAGCCCGGCGGCATGAGCTGCAGGCCCGCGCCGGCCGTCTTGACGTTGCCCCGGCCGTCGCGGCGCACCACCCGGGTGGCCACGTACCGCGAGCCGGCCGACTCGAAGACCAGCCGCACCCGGGCCTCGGTGGCCGAGGGGGCCAGCGCGTTGCCGATGCCGCGGCTGCCGCCCCAGCGGGGCACCGTGCCGTAGAGGGCGAAGCAGATGCCGTCGAGCACCGTGGACTTGCCCGAGCCCGTGGGCCCGACCAGCGCGAAGTAGTCCGCGTCGGTGAAGTCGACCGTGGTCTCGTCGCGGAAGACCGTGAACCCGGCCATGTCGAGCCGTAGGGGCCTCATGAGTTGGTGCTCACCTCGTCGTACAGCTCGTCGAAGAGTTCCCGGACGCCTTCCTCGGCGGTGCCCCGGCTGTCCAGGTAGTCGCCGAAGAGCTGGCGGGGCGACCGGCCGGCCCGCTGCGCCATCCGCTCGCCGGCCCGGTCGGGCACCATGTCGGGGTCGATGCGCACCTCCAGGGCGTTGGGGAGCAGCTCCTGGACGTCCTCGCGGAGCCCCACCCGGGGTGTCTCCCGGACGAACACCCGCAGCCAGGCCTCCGGCAGGTTGACCGTGGCCAGCTGGTCCAGCGAGCCGCGCACGGTGCGGAGCATGCGGGCCGAGGTCACCGGCACGTCGCGGACCTTGGCCGCCTTCTCCGCCGACACGTCCACGATCGCGACCGAGCTGATGTTCTCCTCCTCGCCGAAGTCGACCGCCAGCGGGCTGCCGCTGTAGCGCACCGGGCACGGGCCGATGACCGACTGTGCGCGGTGCAGGTGACCGAGGGCGACGTAGTGGGTGCCGGGCGGGAAGACGGTGGCCGGGACCGCGTAGCCCATGACGGTGTGCGCCTCGCGCTCGCCGCCGCCGGTGCTGGCGCCGATCACGGTCAGGTGGGCGGTGACCAGGTTGACCACGCCGGGCTCGGTGAAGTCCTCGGCGAGCCGGGCGATCAGCCGGGCGATGTGGTCGGCGTACGTCTGGCTGGCCTCGGCGGCGGTCAGCTCGTACATCTCCACCGCGCGGATCGCGTACCGCTGGGAGAGGAAGGGCAGGGCGGCCACCCGCCAGCGCTCGCCACCGGCGGTCGTGCCGGTCAGGATGAGGTCGTCGGGTTTGTCCCGGACGGAGCCGCGCAGCGTGATGCCGGCCGCCTCGGCCCAGGGCCGGAGCGCGTCCAGGGCCTGGCCGTTGTCGTGGTTGCCGCCGATCGCGATCACCGTGGCGCCGGTCTGGCGCAGCGCCGACAGCGCCCGGGTCACCACCCGGACGGCGTCGGGCGAGGGCGCGGCCGTGTCGTACAGGTCACCGGCAATGATCACGAGGTCGGGCTGCTCGGCGCGGGCGATCTCCACCACCTGGCCGAGCACCGTGATGTGTTCCTCGTGCCGGGTCCGGCCCTTCAGGACCTTCCCGACATGCCAGTCGGACGTGTGCATGATGCGCATCGCAGCACCCTAGAACGGAATGTCGTCGTCGGACGAACCGCCGCGACCGCCGACCACCGCGAACGGGTCGACGCCCTGCACGATCGAGCGCATCGTGGCTGCCGGGGGCGGCCCCGACTCCGATTTGCGGGTCGCCCAGGCCGGGAAGGGGAATTCGACACAGAGCGGCACCGGGATGTCCGGCTGGTTGACGAACATCGTGCCGGGGCGGGCCAGCAGGGCGCGCTGACGCATCGCCGGCGGCAGGAAGCCGTACTCCGGGCGGGAGGCCTCGGCCGGGTCGAGGCGGCCGACCACCCGGATCGCTGAATTCGTCACGATGCGGCGCTCGACCTCGCTGGCGGTCTGCTGCGCGCCGATCAGGATCACGCCCAGCGAGCGGCCCCGCTCGGCGATGTCGAGCAGCACCTCCTTGATCGGCGACGAGCCCTCGCGGGGCGCGTACTTGTTGAGCTCGTCGAGCACCACGAAGAGCAGCGGCCGGCCGGTGCCCGATTTCTCCTTGTCGTCGAACTCCGTCTTCAGCGTCACGCCGACCACGAAGCGCTGCGCCCGGTCCGGCAGGTTGTGCAGGTCGACGACGGTGACCTGGGCGCTCTCCGCGGTCTTGATCTGGTGCGGGCGGCGGGCCGCGAGGTCACCCCGGATGAGCCGGGCCAGGTCGCGCTTGCTGCCGATGAGCCGGCGGGCGAACGCGTTGACGGTGCCCATGTTGACCGCGCTGCCCGCCCAGGTGGACCGGGTCTCGTCGTCGGTGAGCTGGTCGACGACGTGGTCCACCAGGTCGCCGTACGACGACAGCCGGCGCCCGTCGATGCTGATGCCACCCTCGGCCGGCAGGGCGTGCCGGGCCAGGTGCGCGGTGACCGAGTGCACCACCATCGTGTACTGCTGGCGTTCGTCGTCGGCGTCCGCGAACACGTACGGCAGGAGCCGCGAGGAGCAGAACTCCTCCAGCGTCCAGTAGAAGCTGTCCACCCCGGTCAGCCGGCTCTGCACGTCGGGCGCGCCGGAGGAGTCGCCGGCCCGCGGCGGCGCGTAGACCCGCACGTCGGGGAACGGCGTCGCGGGCAGCCCGAGCCGGGCGTACGCCGCCTCGGTCGCCTCGTCGAGCTTGGTGTTGGGGTGGTCGAGGAAGAGCAGGTCCTCGCCCTTGACGTTGAAGATCAGCGCGCGGGCGTTGACCGCGTCGCCGCCCAGCTGCCCGGAGCGGAAGACCGAGTAGAGCAGGAAGGTGGCGAAGCTGGTCTTGGTGGCGACGCCGGAGATGCCGGAGATCGACACGTGCGCGCCGCGGGTGCCGTCGAGGAAGTCGGCGTTGAGGAAGACCGGCACGCCGTCGCGGCCGGTGCCCATCGGGACCCGGCGCTCCATCCGGTCGAAGTGCAGGGCCGCGTCGCGGGCGGCGCCGGAGGCACGGTGCACGACCGCGCCGGGCGCGGGCGGCACGTAGAGCTCCGGGTCGACCCGGGTGGTGGTGATCTCGGCCGCCTCCTGCACCAGGGCCGGCAGCGTGCCGTCGGCGATGGCGAAGACGTCGGAGTCGAACTGCGCGCCCTCGTGCCGGGCGCGGACCTGGGTCACCACGCCGGCGATCGTCACCGGCTCGCGGCCGGGGAGCTCACGCTGGGTCACCACGACGTCGTCGAGCTGCAGATAACTGCCCGGCGTGACCGCCGTCCAGAACTGCAGGGGGGTGGCGTCGGCAGTGCCGAGGACACGCCCGACCGGTTCGCTCACTTCGACCACTTCGTCAGACACGCCGATCATGTTGCACCAGACGTATGACATCTGACGGACGGCACGTCGGTTGGCACGTGTTGTCCACAACTTCTAGGGGTCATCCACAGGTTTGTCCACAACTTCTAGCGGCTGCGGACGTACCTCAGAAAGAGCATGTCACCGTCGGCCAGGAGGCCGGCCAGGGACATCTCGCGCGGCGGGCCGTCGGGCCCGGTCGCGATGCGGCCGGCGCTGCCGCCGACCAGCCGGGGCGAGAGCGTCAGGCACAGCTCGTCGACCAGGTCGGCGGCGATCAGCGCGCCGAACAGCCGCGGGCCGCCCTCGCAGAGCAGCTGGGTCGCGCCCCGGTCGTGCAGCGCCCGGACCGCCGCGGCCAGGTCGACCGTGGTGTCACCGACGGTGATGATCTCGGCGACCCCGGCCAGCGCGGCCCGCCGGCCGGCCGGCGCGGCGGCGTGCGTGACGACCAGCGGCCGGATCGGCGCGTCGGCGAAGACCAGCTGCTCGGGGTCGAGATCGAGGGAGCCGGAGACGATGACCATCAGCGGGAACTCGGGCAGCCCGTGGGCCCGGCGCCAGGCGCGGGCGGGCGCGGTGAGGCGTAACGCGTCGTAGTTCTCGCTGCGGACCGTGCCCGCGGCGACCACCAGCGCGTCGCAGACCATCCGGAGCGAGTCGAAGATCAGCTTGTCGCCCGGCCCGCCCAGGCCACCCGACTTGCCGTCCACCGTGACGGCGCCATCGACGCTGGCCACGAAGTTGACCCGGAGCACCGGCTGCGACCGGCGCGGATAGCGCTCGACCAGGTCGGCGTCGCGGGCCTCGATCATGGGCCGGCGGGGCCGGTGACCGGCGGGGTGGGCTCGACGGGACGGTGCTGGCAGTCGCACCAGGACCCGCCCTTGCACTCGGAATGCCGGCGCTCCCGGCACGCACGACAGATCATCCCTGCACAGTAGCCGCGGGACGGTCCGGACCGGTCAAGGTCACATCCAACCGCCCGGGGGCGAGACATCAGCGGGCCTGAGGGCGATAATGCCCGGATGACCAGGCAACCCGTCCGTGCACCGGGGCGACCGACGCTCGACGCCGTCGCGGCGCGCGCCGGTGTCGGCCGCGGCACCGCATCGCGCGTCCTGAACGGGTCGACGCAGGTCAGCGCGCAGGCCAAGGCCGCCGTCGAGGCCGCCATCCAGGAGCTGGGCTACGTCCCCAACCGGGCGGCCCGCTCGCTGGTGACGCAGCGGACGGACTCGGTCGCGCTGGTCGTGTCGGAATCCCAGGAGCGGGTCTTCGGCGAGCCGTTCTTCGCCGGCGTGCTGCGCGGCATCAACGCGGCCCTGCTGGAGACCCCGCTGCAGCTGTGGCTGGCGATGGCCGCCTCACCCGAGCAGCGCGAGCGGGTCGAGCACCACCTGACCGGCCAGCACGTCGACGGCGTCCTGCTGCTCTCGCTGCACGACGACGACCCGCTGCCCGCCGTGCTGCGCGAGCGCGGCATGCCGTTCGTCTTCGGCGGTCGCTCCGCGCGCGCCGCGGAGAGCGATTTCTCGGTCGACGTGGACAACTCCGCGGGCGCCCGCAAGGCGGTCGAATACCTGCTCGGCAACGGCGCCCGGCGGGTCGCCACGATCGCCGGGCCGCAGGACATGGAGGTCGGCCGGGCCCGGCTGGCCGGCTACCGCGCGGCGGTCAGCGGTCCGGAGCTGGTCGCGTACGGCGACTTCAGCGAGGCCGGCGGCGCCAAGGCGATGCGCACCCTGCTGGAGTTCGAGCCCGACCTGGACGCCGTCTTCGTCGCCTCCGACCTGATGGCCAGCGGGGCGTTGCGGGCGTTGCGCGACGCCGGCTTGCGGGTGCCGCAGGACGTCGCGGTCATCGGCTTCGAGGACGCGCCGGTCGCCCGCCAGTGCGAGCCCCCGCTGACCACGGTCCACCAGCCCGTCGAGGAGATGGGCCGGCGGATGGCCGAGCTGCTGGTGTGCCGGATCCGCCGCGAGCCGGTGGCGAATTCCCACGTTCTGCTCGACACCCACCTGGTCCGTCGCGCCTCCGCCTGACCCGTCCTACCCTGGTGTGACTCCGGGCATAACTCTGCGCATTGACCACCGGGACACGGCGGCGCAACGGGGTCGAAACGCCGCTTGGGCAATCTTGGCGCATGGGACGGCACCGCCGTGCCGTCGTCCAGACGGGAGGAGTTGCATGTTGCTGCGGGTACGGGTCACTCTGCCGGACCGCCCTGGTGCCCTCGGTCAGGTCGCGCGCACGCTGGGCGTCGCCGGGGCCGACATCGTCCAGGTCGTCGTGCTGGAGCGACTCGGCGGGCGGGCGGTGGACGACTTCACCGTCGTCTGGCCGGGCGCCTCCCGCGTCGAACGGCTCCTCGCCGGCCTCGCCGCCATCCCCGGGGTGCAGGTCGACGGCGTCTGGCGGGCGATCGGCGCCCCGGTCTCCGGCGGGCACGACGCCGAGCTGCTGGCCCAGGTCGCGGCGAACCCGGCGGACGGGCTGGCCACGCTGGTCGACGCCGTGCCGGGGCTGCTGGCCGCCGACTGGGCCGCCGCCGCGATGGTGCCGGCCGACTGGGCCGCGCGCACTGCCGCACCCCGGCCGGCCCCGGCCGACGAGCCGTCCCTGCGCCTGCCGACCGGCAGCGAGCCCACGGTGACGTACGCGAGCTGGCGGGCGCCGTCCCCGCTGCGCCTGCCCGAGGTGACCCCGCTGCGCGCCCGGCCGATGACCGGCGCCGACGGCACCCGGTATGCGGTGGCCCCGTTCGGCCGCGCCGGCCTGGTGCTGGTGATCGCCCGCAGCGACGACGACGAGTTGCCGGCCGCCGCGTTCCACATCACCGAGGTCGACCGGATCGCCCAGCTGGTCCGCGCCGCCGCCGTGATCCTCGGCGACCGGCTGGACCACGCCGGTGTGCCCCCGGTCGCTACGGCTGTGATTGACCCCTCATAGTCGTCCCAGCTCAAGCAATGCGCAGGTAACACCGGCGAGGCACGCTTAGGTTCGGTTCAGGACGCGAGTCGACCCGAGAGGAAGTGCCGAGCATGGCGCTGTGGCGGATCAGGGCAACGGTCGAGGATCGTCCGGGATACCTCTCCGTACTCACCGCGAGCCTCGCGCTGCGGTCGGTCAACATCCTCGCCGTCCAGGTGCACACCACCGAGGGTGGCGCGGTCGACGACTTCCTGGTCGACGCGCCGGACACGATGTCGGAGCAGGAGCTGCAGGCCGCTATCGCCCGTGGCCGGGGCCGCGAGGCCTTCGTCACCCGCGCCGAGGCCCAGGGCCTGGCCGACCAGCCGACCCGGGCGCTGGCCCTGGCCGGCCGGCTGGTGCACGACCCCGACTCGCTGGGCGAGGCGCTGGTCACGCTGCTCGACGCGGCCGAGGTGCGCTGGCGGCCCGAGGGCACGGTGGTGCTGCACGGCTTCGACGAGGAGCGGATGACGCTCATCGACCCGTCCGGCGGCACCTACGAGGTGCTGCGGCCGGCGCCGGCGTTCACCCCGGCCGAATACGCCCGGGCGCAGGCGCTGGTCGAGGTCAGCGGCGCCCTGGTGCGCCGGGCCGGCGAACAGACCACGCTGCTGCTGCCGGACGGCGCCGAGCTGCTGATCCGCGCCGCGACCGGCGACGACGTCGAGGGCGTCCGGCGGCTGCACGCCCGCAGCTCGATGCGCTCCCGCCAGCTCCGCTATCTGAGCGGCATGCAGGTGCCGTCGGAGGCCCGGCTGCGCCGGATGCTGGAGCCGGCAAACGGCCTGACCCTGCTGGCCCTGCACGTGGACCCGGCCGGCGAGGAACGGGTGGTCGCGATGGCCAACCTGCTCACCGAGGGTGACCTGGGCGAGATCGCGCTGCTGGTGCAGGACGCCTGGCAGCGCCGCGGCATCGGCACCGCGCTGCTGCGCCGGCTGACCGCCGGGGCGGCCCGGATGAACTGCTCGGCCCTGGTGGCCCACACCGGCGCCGACAACGTGGCGATGCTGCGCACGCTGCGCCGGTTCGGCGTGGCCGGCCGCGGCGAGCGGGACGGGACGCTGCTGAGCCTGACGCTGCCGGTGGCGGGCAACCGGCCGGCGAACGAGGAGACTCCTGCCACCTCCGGGTGACGGGTGAGAGCGGCGGCGGGGGGGCCCCCCCCGGCCCCCCCCCCCCCGGGGGGGCCCCCCCCGGGGCGGGGCCCCGCCCCCCCCCCCCACAACCCGCCCGGGGGGCCCCCCCCCGCCGGCCCCCCCG
>NZ_JBITLX010000013.1:199867-221207 GCF_044465625.1 Actinoplanes sp. NPDC049599 | reverse complement strand
GCTCAACGAACGCCCCCGCATGACCCTGGCATGGAACACTCCCGCCGAGCGGCTCACCGAGCTCCTCGGTGATGCAACCACCGGCTGAAAACGCCCTCCGCACCCTCCCGAAACAAGATCCGCGCAGATCGAGGCGACGCGCCGCGAGGCCAGGCAACTCCCGCAGACCACTGCCGCCACAGTCAACTCCGCACCCCACCGAAACAAGATCCGGGTAGGGCTGGACGGCGCGGCGGGTCCCCGCGGGTCAGCGCGGCGCGGCTGGACGCGGTCGGTGCAGCTGGGCGCGGGGTGCGGCTCAGGTGAGCGCGGGCGGCGCGGGGTCTGCACGACCGGGCGGGAGTCTGCTGGACGCGGGTCGGCGCTGCTGGACGCGGCAGGGCACAAGTCGGCGCAGCTGGATGCAAGTCGGCGCAGCTGGACGCGGGTAGGCGCGGCTGGACGCAAGCCGGCGCAGCGGGGACGCGGGCAGGCGCAGCGGGACGCAAGTCGGCGCAGCTGGATGCAAGTCGGCGCAGCTGGACGCGGGCAGGTGCAGCAGGACGCGGGCAGGCACAGCAGGACGCGGGCAGGCGCGGCAGGACGCGGGCAGGCGCGGCAGGACGCGGGCAGGCGCGGCCAAAGCGAGGCAAATGGTCAAGATAGGCGCCAACGGCGAGCCAGACATCAACACTCCAGCGAATCTTGTAGCGCCGCGGTCACCCGACTTTCGCCATTTCTGGATCACGGTCCCCCGCGATCCAGCCCGTTGCCGAGTTCGTCCGGTATGCGGGATTAGCCCGTGGAGGGTGCGTGGCGGCAGCGGAGGTTGAGGGGGTCATCTCAGGAGGAAAGGGGCGCGACCGGTAGACCTTGTAGCGGTGTGGTTCAGCTAGAACGTTCTAGCTCATCAAGATCTGCGGTAAGGCAGCCGCTGAGGCTGCGACGGCGCTGAATGGCGAAAGTCGGCTGGTCAAACCCCGGCGCGACAGTACCCGCGGCTCCACCGGCGGGAGCTTGCCGCAAAGCACCAAGCCGGACCACAACAGGGCTTGGGGGCGGGGATGACCCACGCAGGGACCAAGCCTGACCGCCCGGAGTGGGTCATCCCCGCCCCCAAGCCCACCATGCAACCAGCCTGCAATCGGCGGGAGCGACGGTCAGCACCATGCAACCACGCACGACAGCAAGATTTTGATCTAACCCTGCGAGATCCCCGGAAGCAGATCCCCCGCCGGCGGTGTCCAGCTCCCGGCGTCCGCCTCGACCTGCTCCCCCGAGCGGATGTCCTTGATGGTGTCGGCCTCGCCGTCCGCCCCCGGGAACCACACGAACGGGATGCCGCGCCGCTCGGCGAAGCGGATCTGCTTGCCGAATTTCGCCGCCGTCGGGGCCACCTCGGTGTTGATGCCGCGGCTGCGCAGCCCCTGGGCGATGCGGTCGCAGGCCGGGCGCTGGTCCTCGGTCGGCAGCGCCACCACCACGCAGGTCGGCACGCTGCGGGTGATCGTCAGGGCGTTCTGGCCGAACAGCAGGCCGAGCATCCGGGAGACGCCGATCGAGATGCCGACGCCGGGGAAGCGTTCGTTGCCCGCCGTGGCCAGGTTCTCGTAGCGGCCGCCGGAGCAGATCGAGCCGTGCTTCTCGTAGCCCTGCAGCTGGGTCTCGTAGACCGTGCCGGTGTAGTAGTCCAGGCCGCGGGCGATTTTCAGCTCCGCGCGGATCAGGCCGGGGGCGTGTTCGGCTCCTGCTTCGACGACCCGGAGGAGTTCTTCCAGGCCCTCGTCCAGCAGGGGGTTGTCGACGCCGAGGGCGCGGACCGCGTCCACGAAGGAGCCGTCGGTGGCCGAGATCGAGGCCAGTTTGAGGCAGGCCGCCGCCTGGGCGTCGGTCGCGCCCGCGGTTTCCATCAGCAGGGCCGTGACCTTTTCCGGGCCGATCCGGTCCAGCCGGTCGATGGTGCGCAGCACCTGGTCGGGGTCGGCCAGGCCGAGGCCGCGGTAGAAGCCCTCGCACACCTTGCGGTTGTTGACCAGGATCGTCGCCTTCGGGATCGGCAGTGACGCGAACGCGTCCCCGATCACCAGCGGCATCTCGGTGTCGTAGTGGAACGGCAGGGTGTCGCGGTCGACCACGTCGATGTCGGCCTGGAGGAACTCGCGGTAGCGGCCCTCCTGCGGGCGTTCGCCGCGCCACACCTTCTGGATCTGGTAGCGGCGGAACGGGAACTGGAGTTTGCCGCTGTTCTCCAGCACGAAGCGGGCGAACGGCACGGTCAGGTCGAAGTGCAGCCCCAGCGCGTCGTCGGAGCGCGGGCCGGCCGGGTCCTCCTGCAGGCGGCGCAGGACGTACACCTCCTTGGAGGTCTCGCCCTTGCGCAGCAGCTGGTCCAGCGGTTCGACCGCGCGGGTCTCCAGCGGCGCGAAGCCGTACAGCTCGAAGGTGCGGCGGATCCGTTCGACGACGTTCTGCTCGATCATCCGCTGGGCGGGCAGCCATTCCGGGAAGCCGGAGATGGGCGTGGGCTTGCTCATGGTGCTGTTCTCCTTGCGGGAAGTCTCAGCGGCCCCGGCCGGGCGCGGCGGTCAGTTCCCGCAGGTACGGGTTCGCCTTGCGCTCGCGGCCGATGGTGGTTTCCGGTCCGTGGCCGGGCAGCACGACGGTGTTGTCGGCCAGCGGCAGGATCTTGTCCCGCAGGCTGGTCATCATCGTCTCCGTGCTGCCGCCCGGCAGGTCGGTGCGGCCGATCGAGCCGGCGAAGAGCACGTCGCCGGAGAGGCAGATCTGCTCCGCCTCCCAGGACGAGCCCGCGCCGGGCAGCCGGAAGAGCACCGACCCGCCGGTATGGCCGGGCGCGTGGTCGACGGTGACCTCCAGGCCGGCGAGGCTCAGCGTGGCTCCGTCGGTCAGCTCCGCGACGTCCTCGGGCTCGGTGTACGGCAGCCGCCCGCCGAACAGCGCGTTCAGGTCGACGCTGAGCCCCTTGGCCGGGTCGGCGAGCATCTCCCGGTCGGCCGGGTGCACGTACGCCGTGATGCCGCGCGCGCCGCAGACCGGCGCGACGGAGAAGGTGTGGTCGAGGTGGCCGTGGGTGAGCAGGACCGCGGCCGGGTGCAGCCGGTGCTGCGCCAGCACCTCGTCGAGGCGGTCCAGCACGCCGATGCCCGGGTCGATGATCAGGCACTGCTCGCCCGGGCCGGCGGCCACCACGTAGCAGTTGGTGCCGAAGGCCTCGGCCGGAAAGCCGGTGACGAGCACTCCGCACCCCTCTCTGACAGTCAATCTCCCTGGGCCAGCCTAGCGGGACGCACCGTACACACCTCGCACACCACATTCCCAGCGGTTACCCGTACACTCTTGCGGGCGTGTGGCGTGGCGCACGAACAAGAGTTTAAGGAAGGGGAGCACTCGGTGGCTTCCAGCAGGGACCGGGCGCGAAAGCTGGCGCGGGAGAAGCTCGATCGGCAGCTGGCACGCCGGGCGGGCAGGCAACGCCGGCGGCGGCAGATCCAGGCCGGGCTCGGTGCGGCACTCGCGCTTGCCCTGATCGTGGGCGGGGTGGCGTGGCTCGGTGGCGCGTTCGACGGTGACGAGCCGGTCGACACGACAGCCACCGACGTGTGCGCGTGGACCCCGCAGAACGCCGAGTCGAATCCGGACCTCAAGGACGTGGGCGAGCCGCCGACCGGTGGCATCCCCACCGAGGGCACCCGGCCGATGACGATCACCACCGACCAGGGTGCACCGATCGTCGTCTCGCTGGACCTGGCCGACGCGCCGTGCAGCAGCGCGAGCCTGAGCTACCTGGCGAGCAAGCAGTTCTTCGACAACACCACGTGCCACGAGATCACCACCGAGGGCGCGATCCGGTGCGGTGACCCCAAGGGCACCGGGCAGGGCGGCCCGACGTACACGGTCTACAACGAGAACACGCCGCTGGCGCCGGCGCCCGCGCCCAGCGCCTCGGCCGCGGCCACCCCGCAGGCCCCGCTCTATCCCAAGGGCACCGTGGCGATGATCGGTAACCCGCCGGGCGCCAACGGCAGCCAGTTCCTGATCTTCTTCAAGGACTTCACCCCGAAGACGGAACCGCAGTACCCGATCGTCGGAACGGTGACCGGCGGCCTGGACACGGTCGCCAAGATCGGCAAGATCGCCACCGTGGCGAACAGCGCCGGCGACAAGGTCACGCCGAAGAACAAGATCACCGTGCAGAGCATCACCGTCGGCGAGCCCGGCAGCGCGCCCGACCCCTCGGCGTCCAGCCAGTCCTGAGCTTCTCCTACCAGAATCGTCACCACATCCCCTCACCGCACCGAGGCATACAGGAGGAACACCGTGTCGTCGATCAAGGACCGGCAGCGCGCGGCGGCGCGGGCCCGGCTGGAGAAGGAGATGGCCGAGCGGGCCACTGCGGCGCGCAAGCGCCGGCAGCGGCAGGCCATTATCGGCTCGGCCCTCGCGGTCGTCGTGATCGCCGGCGTCACCGTGGCGATCGTCGCCGCGCTGCGCAACGACGACGACAAGAAGACCCCAGACGCGGCCGCCCCGCCGCCCGGCACCGTGGCCTGCTCGTGGATCCCGGAGGACGGCAGCACCGGCAGCAAGGTCAAGGACGTCGGCACCCCGGCGGCGAACGCCCCGAACATGGGCGCGGCCACGCTCACCATGGACACCAACCTCGGCGCCGTCACGGCCAAGGTGGACCTGTCCAAGGCGCCCTGCACCGGCGAGGCCTTCACGTACCTGGCAAGCAAGAAGTTCTGGGACAACACCAAGTGCCACCGCCTCACCACGGCGGGCATCAAGGTGCTGCAGTGCGGCGACCCGACCGCCACCGGCAAGGGCTGGCGGGAGAGTGACGGCTCCGGCGGCCCGAGCTTCCGCTACGCGGAGGAGAACCTCCCGGTCAACGCCAAGCCGGCGTACCCGAAGGGCACCATCGCGATGGCGAAGACGTCGGCGCCCAGCAGCACGGGCAGCCAGTTCTTCATCGTCTACGAGGACACCGACCTGCCGCCGGACTACACGGTCCTGGGCACGATCACCACGGGCATGGACATCGTCGAGACGGTGGCCAAGGCAGGCACCGACGACGCCAACGGCAAGGGCGACGGTCACCCGAAGAAGGAAATCACCATCAAGACGCTGACGATGGCGAAGGCCTAACCAGACCCGAAAAGGCGGACCCCGCGGGGTCCGCCTTTTTGCTGCCCACAAAACCTCAAGATCAAATTCTTCCGGTCGTGCCTGGTTGCATGGTGCTGACCGTCGCTCCCGCCGAACGCAGGCTGATTGCAGGGTTCCTCGCGCCCGCTTGCGGTGAGTGCTCCACGCGCGGCGGCTGGCACAACCGGTCGTCGTGACGGCCGAGCTCCCGGCGGGGGTTGCGGTCGGCTCCGGGCCGACCGGCTGTCCCCCTGGTGAGCTGCGGCTGACCTGGTAGGGGCGGTGCGGAGCTGATCCCGGCTCGAGGGACTGCCGACTGGTTTGCCCGGAGGACCCGCACGCGGATGACCGGACGGCGACACGCTGGGATCGTGGTTTGTCACCTGGCCGTGCTGAAGCCTGCCGGTACAGGTCCGACGTCGCGGCGGCAGGCGTTGGCGGTGGCGGCAGGCGTTGGCAGCAGGCGTTGGCGTTGGCGGTGGCGGCAGGCGTTGGCAGCAGGCGTTGGCTGTGGCAGTAGGCGGTGACGGTAGGGCGGGCGGCGGCGGTAGGTGGTGGCGGTCGATCTGTGTGGGGAAGCGTGGTTCCGGTTGGCGTGCGGTGTGGTGTGGTGTGGGCTGCGGGGTGCTGTCGGCTGCGGGGTGCGGTCCCGGCAGCTGGACTTGGTGTCCGCATGATGGGTGTCGATGTCCGATGCCGGGCGATCGTCTCAACAGGCGGATAGGTGTCTCACCATTCGGATCGCCGACCACTCAAAAACCGCAAATGATGCGTGGTGGTGGGCGTTGGCGGCGATCTTGTGGCGGTGTGGTGAGGAGCTGACCGTGGTGCCACAAGATTGGCGCTCGCTCGGGTGCCGCCGGTGATGCGGGGTGACGGAGAGGCTTGTCTCGGCGCTGTCCGGGCACCGCCGCGGGCGAGAACAGCAAAGCCGCCAGTGGCGCGCGACGCGGAGGCCCGGCGGCGCAGGCGTGGCGGACAGGCGGGCAGGCGTGGCGGACAGGCGGGCAGGCGTGGCGGACAGGCGGGCGGGCGTGGCGGACAGGCGGGCGCGGCGGACAGGCGTGGCGTGCGGGCGTGGCGGACAGGCGTGGCGTGCGGCCGTGGCGTGCGGCCGTGGCGGGCGTGGCGGGCGTGGCGGGCGGGCGTGGCGGGCGGGCGTGCGGGCGGACGGGCAGGCGGACGGGCGTGACGGGCGGGCGGACGGACGGGCGGGCGGACGGATTGGGGGCGTGGCGGGCGCGGCGGTGGAGGCGGTGAGAGCGGGTGAAGGCGGTGAGAGCGGTAGGGGCGGTGAGAGCGGCAGGAGTGGTCGCCAGCGGACCCGGAGTCAGGGCCATCGATCCACCGCAGGGCCCGATCCGTACAGGTCAGTGTGTCCGCGCGGCTCCCCGCGCTCGTCACCCGTCCTGGCCGTGGTGATCAACCCGCGAACCAGCCGTGCAGAACACTCAGCAGGGGTCACCTCGGGTGCTCGCGCCGCTGAGATCCGGCCCGCGACTGGGGGGCGGTGATCCGTTGTGGACTGCGCGAGGCTCGCGGCTGCCCGGTTCCGCTGGTGCGGACCGTCCGTCTCGCGACACCGGTTGACACAGGGCGCGCCCCCGCCGAGCGCAGGCTGATTGCATGGTGAAGCCGGCCCCGCACCGCCGCCTGGGCTTGGTGATCACCATGACCCGCGCCGGCGCCAGTACGCTTCGCGGACGGACCGCAGGTGGGCGACCTCGCTCAGGCGCGTCCGGGCGTCATACCGGTTCGACGGGTGGCCGGCGCTTGCCAGTCGCGGTGCGGAAGTCGTCGACGGCTCGAGCACGCCACGGCTCGGCGGGGACCACTCGTGGCGGGAGACGGGCGCGTACCGGACGATCCCGCGACGTGGACGCAGCCTGTGCATCGGGTGGCCAGCATGACCGACCCGGTGGCAGTCTCCGCGCGCCGGCTCCCACCGGCGATGTCTCCCGTGCCGGGTGCGGCCGCGCCGGACGAGCTGGGCGGGCCGACGGCGGATACCCTCCCGTGGAGATCGCGATCCGGCGTGGCTTCGACCTGATCTGAGCGGAGGGGGCCGCCCGTGCTGACGCAGGTCGCCGAGGGTGTGCTGGTTCATGAGAGCGAGTTCTGCCAGAGCAACGCCGTGGTCGTGCACGGCCGCACCGGCGTGTTGCTCATCGACGCCGGGGTGCAGGACCACGAAATGGCCTGCCTCGCGGACGACCTGTCCCGGTCCGGCCGGACCGTGGTGGCGGGCTTCTCGACGCATCCGCACTGGGATCACCTCCTCTGGCACCCCCGGCTCGGCGCCGCGAACTGCCGCATCGCCTCGATCAAAGCGCCTCCGACGACCTCGCCCCTCGCTACGGCACGGCCCGCTGCGCTGCCGACGTACGGGATCAGCTGGCCGAGCCGGACGCGAAGGCCGCCATCACCGACCACCTGGGCCCGACCGGCATCGCCGAGCAGGTCTCGCTGGACCTGTACGGACTCGTCACCGCCCTGCCCGCCGGGACCGCGCGGATCCCCTGGGACGGCCCGCCGGTCCGGATCATCGAGCATCGGGCGCACGCGCCGGGGCATGCGGCGCTGGTTGTCGAGGGACGCGGGGTGCTCGTCGCCGGCGACATGCTCTCCGACGTGCTCATCCCGATGCTCGACCTGCACGGCACCGCCGCCGACCCGATCGAGGACTACCTCGCTGCGCTGCGGCTCCTCGACGGCGTGGCGGGCGGCGCCGAGGTTGTCGTCCCGGGCCACGGGTCAGTCGGCGGAGCCGGTCAGGCGCGGGCGCGCATCGACCAGGATCGGGCGTACGTGCTCGCCTTGCGCGCGGGCCGGGTGCCCCAGGACCCGCGGGTCGGCCCTCGGCCCAGCCCGGCTGGGAGTGGGTCGGCGATGTGCACGACGGGCAGCTCCAGCGCCTGGGGCGCTCAGGCGCCTGACGTCACCCGGTATGCGTCGAACACACCGTCCACCTTGCGCACCGCCGCCACCAGGTGGCCGAGGTGCTTCGGGTCGGCCATCTCGAACGTGAACCGGCTGACCGCCACCCGGTCGCGGGTCGTGGTGACCGTCGCGGACAGGATGTTGACGCGTTCCTCGCTCAGCACCCGGGTCACGTCGGCCAGCAGCTTGTGCCGGTCGAGCGCCTCCACCTGGATCGCCACCAGGAACGTCGACGCGGAGGTGGGCTTCCAGCTCACCTCGACCACGCGTTCGCTCTGCTCGCGCAGGTCCTCGGCGTTGGCGCAGTCCTCGCGGTGCACGCTGACGCCGCCGGAGCGGGTGACGAAGCCGAACACCGCGTCGCCCGGCACCGGGGTGCAGCAGCGGGCCAGCTTCACCCAGACGTCGCTGACGTCCTTGACCACCACGCCGGGGTCCTGCGCGGTGCTGCGGTTGCGGGGCGGGCGGGTCGCGACGGCGGTCTCGGCGATGTCCTCGACCGCGCCCTCCTCGCCGCCGAACCCGGCGACGAGCTTCTGCACGACCGACTGGGCGGAGACCGTGCTCTCGCCGACCGCCGCGTACAGCGAGGCGACGTCGGCCAGGTGCAGGTCGCGGGCGATGGTCGTCAGGTTGTCGCTCGTCAGCATGCGCTGCAGGGGCAGGCCCTGCTTGCGCATCGCCTTGACGATCGCCTCCTTGCCGTCCTCGATCGCTTCCTCGCGGCGTTCCTTGTTGAAGTACTGGCGGATCTTGGTGCGGGCGCGGGGGCTCTTGACGAAGCCGAGCCAGTCCTGGGTGGGGCCGGCCGTGGCGGACTTCGAGGTGAATATCTCGATGACGTCGCCGTTGGACAGGGTGGACTCCAGCGGCACCAGCTTGCCGTTCACCCGGGCGCCGATGGTCTTGTGGCCGACCTCGGTGTGCACCGCGTACGCGAAGTCCACCGGCGTCGAACCGGTCGGCAGCGGGATGACGTCGCCCTTGGGGGTGAAGACGTACACCTCCTGGCTGGACAGGTCGAAGCGCAGCGCGTCCAGAAACTCGCTGGGGTCGCTCGCCTCGCGCTGCCAGTCGAGCAGCTGCCGCAGCCAGGTCATCTCGTCGATGTGCGCCGGCGGGCCCACGATCGTGGCGCCCTTCTGCTCCTTGTACTTCCAGTGCGCGGCGATGCCGAACTCGGCCGTGCGGTGCATCGCGAAGGTGCGGATCTGCATCTCGACCGGCTTGCCGGTGGGGCCGATGACCGTCGTGTGCAGCGACTGGTACATGTTGAACTTCGGCATCGCGATGTAGTCCTTGAACCGGCCCGGCACCGGCTGCCAGTTCGCGTGGATGACGCCCAGCGCGGCGTAGCAGTCGCGGACCGTGTCGACCAGGATGCGCACGCCGACCAGGTCGTAGATGTCGTTGAAGTCGCGGCCCCGGACGATCATCTTCTGGTAGATCGAGTACAGGTGCTTGGGGCGGCCGGTGGTCTCCGCCTTGATCTTCGCCGACTTGAGGTCGAGCTGGACCCGCTGGGTGACCTGGCGCAGCAGCGCCTCCCGCTGCGGCTGGTGCTCGCCGATCAGGCGGTTGATCTCCTCGAACCGCTTCGGGAACAGCGTGCCGAACGCGAGGTCCTCGAGCTCCCACTTGATCGTGTTCATGCCCAGGCGGTGGGCCAGCGGCGCCAGGATCTCCAGCGTCTCCTTGGCCTTCTGCTCCTGCTTGGGCCGCGGCAGGAAGGTCAGGGTGCGCATGTTGTGCAGCCGGTCGGCCAGCTTGATCACCAGGACCCGCGGGTCCTTGGCCATCGCGACGACCATCTTGCGGATCGTCTCCGCCTTGGCCGCGTCGCCGAGCTTCACCCGGTCGAGCTTGGTGACGCCGTCGACCAGCAGCGCGACCTCGCCGCCGAAGTCGGCCTTCATCTGCTCCAGGCCGTAGTCGGTGTCCTCGATCGTGTCGTGCAGCAGGGCGGCGACCAGCGTGGTGGTGTCCATGCCGAGGTTGGCCAGGATGGTGGCGACCGCGAGCGGGTGGGTGATGTAGGGGTCACCGGACTTGCGGTACTGCCCCGAGTGCCAGCGGGCGGCGACGTCGAAGGCACGCTGCAACGCCCGCCCGTCCGCCTTGGGGTGGCTGGCCCGGTGGGTCGCGATCAGGGGCTCGAGAACCTCGCTGACCTGCGTGGTTTGCCAGGGCGCGTTGAACCGCGCCAGCCGGGCCCGGACCCGCCGCCCGGTGGGCGCGCTGGCCAGCCCGAACCCACTGGTCGGCTCGTCCGCCGGGGACAGCGGCTGGGTCGCCTCGAGGTCGTGCGTCTCCCCGGTGGCCGGGGCCTCGGGCTTGGGGGCTTGCTCAGCCTTGTCGGACGCCTTAGCGCCGGTCGGCTGCACCGTGCCCTCCGCCGGAGGGGCGACGTCGCTGGACACCGGCCTCCTCACACCTTCGCCGGGACCACGGCCGGTCGTCCTCGACCGGTCCGGTCCATCACCATTGCTCACCTTGTTGAGAACGCCATCCTACCCGCCTGGACTTCCTCGATGGCCGGGCCCGAGCCGCCGAAAGCACGCCGCCAACAGGGGCAGACTAGGATCAAACGGTCAGCAGCGCATGGACCGTACGCGGGGTCAGCCGCTCCCGGCCGTCCAGGAAGCCCAGCTCCATCAGCACCGTGAAACCGGAGATCGTGCCGCCCGCCCGCTCGACCAGGTCCAGCGCCGCGACCGCGGTGCCGCCGGTGGCCAGCACGTCGTCGACCACCAGCACCCGCTGGCCGGCCACGAACGCGTCCTCGTGCACCTCGAGGGTCGCGTCGCCGTACTCCAGCGAGTACGACACCGAGTGGGTCTTGCGGGGCAGCTTACCGGCCTTGCGCATCGGCACGACGCCCTTGCCGGTGGCGTACGCGATGGCCGCGGCGACCACAAAGCCACGGGCCTCCACGCCGGCCACCACGTCGAACGTCTCGACGCCGTGCCACGCCACGATCCCGTCGATCACCTGCCGGAACACCGGCCCGTCGGCGAACAGCGGCATCAGGTCCTTGAACACGATGCCGGGCTTGGGGAAGTCGGCCACGTCCAGCACCCGGCTCGCCACCAGCGCCGCGACCTCGGGACCGCTGTCCCCGCGTACCTCGTCAGTCTGGGTCACGCGGCACAGCCTAGACAGGCCGACGGCCCGCCACCGAAGCGGTGGCGGGCCGTGGTTGGTCCGTGCTGCTCAGCGGCGCTTCTGGCCGCCGCTGGGCCGGTTGCCCGCACCACCGCGCGGGTTGTTGCGCTTGGCCGCCGGCCGCACGCCGGGCCGCGGCGTGGAACCGGCCAGCGCCGGCACCTCGTCGGACGGGGTCGCGTTGGCCGGCCGGGCACGCTCGCCCCGGGCGACGTCGCCGGAGCGGGCCGCCGACCGCCGGGCCAGCACCCGCGCGGTGTGCGACTTGATCCGCGGCTCCTGGTCCTTGAGCGCGGACAGCATCGGCGCCGCGAACACGATCGAGGAGAGCACGCCGAGGCCCATGCCGACGAACAGCACCAGGCCGAGGTCCTTCAGCGAGCCGGCGCCGAGCAGGCCCGCGCCGATGAAGAGCAGGCCGCCGACCGGCAGCAGCGCCACCAGGCCGGTGTTGATCGAGCGCATCAACGTCTGGTTCACGGCCAGGTTGGTCGCCTCGCTGTAGGTCTGGGTGCTGCCCGCGGTGATGCCGCGGGTGTTCTCCTGGACCTTGTCGAACACCACGACCACGTCGTAGAGCGAGAAGCCGAGAATGGTCAGGAAGCCGATCACCGTGGACGGCGTGACCTCGAAGCCGACCAGCGAGTACACGCCGGCCGTCAGCACCAGGTCGAGCAGCAGCGACGAGACAGCCGCCACCGCCATCCGCCACTCGAAGCGCACCACCAGATACCCGAGCACCAGCACGAGGAAGATGGCCAGGCCGAGCAGCGCCTGCTGGGTCACCTGGGTGCCCCAGGCCGCCGAGACCCGGTTGTCGCTGATCTCCTCCGCCGGCACCTTGAGGTCGGCGACCAGCGCGTCCTTCACGGCGGTCGACTCTTCCTGGGTCAGCGCCTCGGTCCGGACGGTGTAGGTGGCGTCCGGGCCGTTGCCGACCTTCTGCGCGGGGCCGAGGTCTGCGGCCTCCGCCACCCCGGCGGTCTCGACCGCCCTCGCGACGGCGTTCTGCGCCTCGGTCTGGGTGCCGACGCTGGCCGGGATCACGAACTGGGTGCCGCCGGCGAACTCGATGCCGAGGTGGAAGCCCCGGATGACAAAGCTGCCCAGGGCCACCAGGAGGAGCGCGGCGGCGATCGCGAACCACATCTTGCGGCGACCGACGATCTGCAGGTTCGCCTCGCCGTTGTACAGGCGATCGGCAAAGCCCTTGCTGGCCATGTCAGGCCTCCTTGACGTCGGTCGGGGCACGCTTCAGGGCGCGGCCGAGGCCGCTGACCCGCGGCGACATGAACGCCTTGGTGTTGGCGAACATCGTCATGATCGGGTGCCGGAACAGGAACACCACGACCAGGTCCAGGATCGTCGACAGGCCCAGCGCGAACGCGAAGCCCTTCACCGCGCCGATCGACACGATGTAGAGCACCACCGCCGCCATGATGGTGATGGTGTTCGCCGAGATGATGGTACGCCGGGCGCGGACCCAGGCCCGGGGCACGGCGCTACGAGGGCTGCGACCCTCGTGGATCTCGTCCTTGAGT
This sequence comes from Actinoplanes sp. NPDC049599, assembly GCF_044465625.1. Lineage (NCBI taxonomy): Bacteria > Bacillati > Actinomycetota > Actinomycetes > Micromonosporales > Micromonosporaceae > Actinoplanes > Actinoplanes sp. NPDC049599. The sequence goes on along the minus strand of NZ_JBITLX010000013.1, from coordinate 208,413 downwards.
CTCTCGAAGTAGATGACGAAGGAGTCCGCCGCCACACCCAAGGAGACGATGAAGCCGGCTATGCCGGCGAGGGTCAGCGTGAAGCCGGTCGTGCGGCCCAGCACCACCAGGGCGCCGAAGGTCAGCAGCGCGGACAGGATCAGGCTCAGGAAGATGACCGTGCCGAGCAGGCGGTAGTAGAAGAACGAGTAGATCGCGACCAGGCCCATGCCGATCGCGGCGGCCAGCAGGCCCGCCTCGAGCTGCTGCTTGCCCAGCGTCGCGGAGACCGACTGGGAGTTCGCCGGCTGGAAGGTGACCGGCAGCGCGCCGTACTTGATCTGGTCGGCGAGCTCCTTGGCCGACGCGGCGTTGAACTGGCCGGTGATCTGCGACTGGCCGGTCAGCACGCCCTGGATCTCGGGGGCGGAGATGACCGTCTTGTCGAGCACCACGGCGACCAGGCAGTGCGTCGCGCCGGTGGACAGCGCCTGCGCGGCGGCCACGCAGGAATCGTCGGCGGCCGGCTGGAAGGCCTCCCGGGTGAGCGCGGTCCACTTCTGCTGGCCCTCGCCGGTGAAGTCCAGGGAGACGACCCACTGGCCCTGCTGCTGGTCCAGCTGCGGGGTGGCGGTGTCGATGTCCGTGCCGATGACCTTGGCGACGTCCAGGTACATCTTGGCGCCGCTCTGGCAGGCGACCACCTTCGAGTTGATCTCGTCGATGGCGCCGTTGGGGCGCTTGTCGAGCTGCTCCGCGCAGCCGATCGTCGGGATGTTGAACTGCATCTCCGGCGTCAGCGCGTTGACCTCGTCGCCGGTGAGCGTGCCGAAGGCCTTGAACGGCACGCCGGCGGCCGGGTCGGTGGACAGGTCCACCGGGTCGGTCAGCTTCTCGGCCGCCGCCCAGGCAGCCGCGCCGACCTTCTTCTCGATGGCCGCGCGCTGGGTCTTGACGTCGGCGGAGACGGGGGCCGGGGCCGGCGCGGAGGCCGACGGAACCGGCGCGGGGGCGGAGGCGCTGGCGCTCGGCGCCGGTGCCCGCTCGCCGCCACCCTGACCACCGGACGAAGCCGACGGGGCGGCGCTGGCCTTGGCCCCGGGGGCGGCACTGGTGCTGGGGGCGGGGGCGCTGCCGCTCGGCGCGGCGCTCGCGGTCGGCGGGTTGGCCGCCACCGCGGCGTTGTCGCCGGTCGCCTTCAGCACCTTGCGGAAGCGCATCTGCGCGGCCTGGCCGACGTTCTTGAGCTGGTCGTTGGACTCACCGGCGACGGACACCACGATGTTGCGGCTGCCCTCGATGACCACCTCGGCCTCGGAGACACCCAGCGCGTTGACCCGCTGGTCGATGATCTTGCGGGCCTCTTCCATGCTGACCTGCGACGGAGCCTGACCGTTCTCCAGCGAGGCCACGTAGGTGGCCTGGGTGCCGCCGATGAGGTCGAGGCCGAGCTTCGGCTCGAGCCGGGCGTCAATGTCGCCCTTGGCGCCCGCCCCGAAGAAGACGAGCGAATAGAGGATGACGAAGAGGAGACCGAGCACGGCGAGCTGCCGCCCGGGATGCATCTGTCCCTGTGGTGGTCGTGCCACGACTGTCGATCTCCTCGTGCTTTTCGGCCGCGGCGGGAGCGCGCGGCGCTGGGGATGAACCGGGGCGTACGGACGCCGGACGGCTGACCCGCCGCAGGCGGATTTCCGGCCGATTTGCCCGGCGACGATTATTCACAACAACGAGCCGCGCGGCTGCCCCGTTCCGCGGCCGGATCGGGATTTCCGGCGCGGCCCGGCCGGTCGGCGAGCCGCGACCGGCGGCGGATCAGTCCTTGGACTTGCGGGTCTCGACGACCGGGCTCTCGATTGCGGTGCTCGCGTCGGGCTCGGCGACCGGGTCGGCGGCGACCGGCTCGTCGTCGGCCACGACCGGCTCGGCCGCCGTCTCCTGCTTGATCACCCGGGCGATGGCCGGCCGGGCGAAGCGCGCGGGGACGCCGGGGGCGATCTCGACGGTCACGACGTCGTCGGCCACCTCGAGCACCGTCGCGTGCAGGCCGCCGATGGTCACGACCTGGTCGCCGGGGCCGAGCGCGGACTGCATCTGCTGCGCCTCACGACGCCGCTTCTGCTGCGGGCGGATCATCATGAAGTACATGACGCCGAAGAGCAGGACGATCAGAAGCAGCGGCGTGAAACTGCCACCGCCCTGCGCTTGAGCTGCGATAGACACGAAGTGACCTTCCATGGGGCTTCCGACGCGGCTGAGCGGCACACGACGGGGCGATATACACATCCCGTTCGAACGGCGGCGAGTCTAATCCCTCTACCTGGGAACTCGTTCAGCGGCACACGTCACGTTCACATTACGGAGAGCTTTCGGCGTCGCGGGCGAACAGGTCGGGCTGCTGCGGCAGCGTTCCCCGGCCCTCCGGCGGGCGCTTGCCGAGGTGCTGCCAGCCCGCGTCGGTGGCGACCCGGCCGCGTGGCGTCCGGGCCAGCAGCCCGGCCCGGACCAGAAACGGCTCGCAGACCTCCTCGACCGTGTCGGACTGCTCCCCCACCGCGACGGCGAGCGTGGACAGCCCCACCGGGCCGCCCCGGAACGACTCGATCAACGCCCGCAGCACCGCCCGGTCGAGCCGGTCCAGGCCCAGTTCGTCCACGTCGTACACCTTCAGCGCGGCCTTGGCCGTGGCCTCGTCGACGATGCCGTCACCGCGTACCTCGGCATAGTCCCGGACCCGGCGCAGCAGCCGGTTGGCGATCCGCGGCGTGCCGCGGGAGCGCCCGGCGATCTCGGCGGCGCCCTCCGGGGTGATCGGCACGCCGAGGATGCGCGCCGAGCGGTGCAGCAGCGCATCCAGGTCGGCCGGCGAGTAGAAGTCCAGGTGCGCGACGAAGCCGAAGCGGTCGCGCATCGGCCCGGACAGCAGCCCGGCCCGGGTGGTGGCGCCGACCAGGGTGAACGGCTCCACGTCCAGCGGGATGGCGGTGGCGCCGGGACCCTTGCCCACCACCACGTCGACCCGGAAGTCCTCCATGGCGCTGTACAGCAGCTCCTCGGCGGGCTTGGCGATGCGGTGGATCTCGTCGATGAAGAGCACGTCGCCCTCGGCCAGGCCGGTGAGGATGGCGGCGAGGTCGCCGGAGCGCTCGATGACCGGGCCGCTGGTGGTCCGGATCCCGGTGCCGAGCTCGGCGGCGACGATATTCGCCAGCGTCGTTTTTCCGAGGCCTGGCGGCCCGGACAGCAGGATGTGGTCGGGTGGCGTGCCGCGCCCCATCGCGCCCTTGAGCAGCAGCTCCAGCTGGTCGCGGACCCGGTGCTGGGCGATGAACTCGGCCAGCCGGCGGGGCCGGACGCTGGCCTCCGCGTCCAGTTCCGCATCCTCCGCAAAGGGAGAGACCGGATCGTCGGTCATCGAGTTCGGCCCAGCAGCCTGATGGCCTGGCGCAACAGCACCGGCACCGCGGGCACCTCGCCGTCGATCGACTCGGCGACGGCGGCCACGGCCTGATCGGCCTGCTGCGCCGACCAGCCGAGCGCGAGCACGCCCTGCCGCACCTGATCCTGCCAGCCGCCGCTGAGCGCACCGGCCACCCCGTCCGGCCCGGTCGAGACGATGCCGATCTTGTCGCGCAGCTCGAGCACCATCCGCTCGGCGCCCTTCTTGCCGATCCCCGGCACCCGGGTCAGCGTGGCCAGGTCGCCCCCGGAGATGGCCCGCCGGACCACCTCGGGCTGGTGCACGGCCAGCACGGCCTGCGCCACCCGCGGCCCGACCCCGCTGGCGGTCTGCAGCAGCTCGAACAGGTGCTTCTCGGCGTCATCGGCGAACCCGTACAGCGTGAGCGAATCCTCGCGCACCACCAGGCTGGTCGCCAGCCGCGCCTCGGCGCCGGTCTTGAGCCCGGCCAAGGTCCCGGGCGTGCACTGCACCTGCATGCCGACACCGCCGACCTCGATGACGGCGCTGTCCGAGGCGATCGCGGCCACCACGCCGCGCACGCTGGCGATCATCGTCGGGCTCCTCCCTTACGAGCGGAAGCGGCGGCCAGGGCGGCAGCCTGCATGCGGGCGCGGGTGCCACCGCGCCAGATGTGACAGATGGCCAGCGCCAGGGCGTCGGCGGCGTCGGCCGGCCGGGGCGGGGCGTCGAGCCCCAGCAGCCGGGTGACCATGCTGGTGACCTGCGCCTTGCCGGCCGTGCCGGAGCCGGTGACGGCGGCCTTGACCTCGCTGGGCGTGTAGGTCTGCACGGGCAGCCCGGCCCGCGAGCCGGCCAGGATGGCGACGGCGCTGGCCTGGGCGGTGCCCATCACGGTCCGGACATTGTGCTGGCTGAAGACCCGCTCGACGGCGACGCTGTCGGGCTTGTGCTCCGCGACGAGGTCACCGAGGGACTTGTCCAGGTGCAGCAGCCGCAGCGCGATGTCCTCGTCGGGCTCGGAGTAGACGACGTAGTAGCCGATGAGCTTGCCCGGCCGGCCGGGGACGCCCTCGACCACGCCCACCCCGCACCGGGTCAACCCCGGGTCGATGCCGAGCACCCGCACCAGAACCCCCCTCGGACGTGTGTTCGACACCCTATGGGATGCGGGTCGGCGCGCCGCAGCCGACACACGTACCCGGGAAGATCAAGATCAAAGGCCCGCTGTCGTGCCTGGTTGCATGGTGCGGACCGTCGCTCCCGCCGATCGCGAGGTCCGTGCGTCGCACAAACCCGCGCTTGCGCGGGACCGGGTGGCGCGCCGACGATGGAGGTCGGAGGTCGCCATGGCCAACCTCATCCCGCCGATGGACGACGAGCCGCCGCCGGAGTTCCTGGCGTTCGTGGCGGCCCGGCTGCACCTGCTCCGCCGCGAGGCGTCCCGCCTGCTCGGCGGCGACCGCGCGGCGCCGGAGGTCTCCATGCAGGTGCTGACCGACCTGGCCGGGCACTGGCGGTGGCTGACCTGGGCCGCCCGGCTGACCCACCGCGACGCGGCCGGCGAATACCTGGACCGCCGCCTGACGGCGAGAACGAGGCAGTGGCGCGAGGACCAGGTCTATCCGGTCGAGGTGACCGTCCTGCACGACCTCGAACGCTGGACGGCACCGGACCGTGTGCTGGAGCCCGCCGGCGCGGGATACCGGCGACCGGCAAGCCCACCGGAGGAGACGGTGGCGCAGCAGCTCGCATACCTGCTGCCGTCCACGGTGCGGCGCGGCTCGGAAGTGATCGCGGAGGCGGAGATCGCGTGGGTGCACGCCTACCGGCGGTATGTGTGGCGCCGCTACCTGCGGCTGATCGGCGGGATCATCCTGCTGATCGGCGTGATGGTCCAGTTCCTGTCCCAGTTCTCCACCACGGCCTGAGCCCGCTACGCGCCCTTCGCGCGATACTCCGCTTCCAGCTCCGACAAACGCATCGAGCGCTCCCTCACATATGCGGGAGCGTCGCCGGCGAGCGTCAACCGGTGCAGGTGCACAAGAGCGTCGTCGTGCGAACGCTCCGGGGTCCGGTCGACGATCCAGTACTCGGGGATGCCGCGCTCCGCGTACCACCGCGCCTTCTCGGCATACTCGCTGTTCGCGGAATTCTCCGAGACGATCTCGATGACCAGGCGGAAGGCGGAGCCCGGCAGGTTGGAGTAGTCGGCCACGTCCGCCGGCAGGGACGTCACCACGCCGAGGTCGGGGAGGCGGCTGTCGCGCGGCCGGTCGCCGCGGATTCCAGTGTCCTGGAGGACCTCGAGACCGGCCGCGTACAACATCATCATGAGCCGGCGAGCCATCACCTTATGCCAGTAGGTCGACGGCGTCATGATGACGAGGTTTCCCTCGTGCAGCTCATAGCGATACCCGGTGGGCAGGGAGGCGAGATCATCGACGTCCAGGCTCTCGATCGGCGGCAGATTGAGACCGGTCATGACGGTTGGCACCCCCTCACCCTACTGGTCGTGCGACCAGGTGTCACGCGTCAATAGCCGCCATGACCTCGTCGCTCACGTCCAGGTTCGCGTAGATGTTCTGGACGTCGTCGCAGTCCTCGAGGACGTCGATGAGCTTGAAGCACTTGCGGGCCGCTTCCTCGTCGACCGGCACCGTCATCGTCGGCACCAGCGAGGACTCCGCCGAGTCGTAGTCGATGCCCGCGTCCTGCAGGGCCGTGCGGACCGCCACCAGGTCGGTCGGCTCGCTGACCACCTCGAACGCCTCGCCCAGGTCGTTGATCTCGTCGGCGCCCGCGTCCAGGACCGCCAGCATGAGGTCGTCCTCGGACAGGCCGTCCTTCGGGACGATCACCACGCCCTTGCGGTTGAACAGGTAGGACACGCTGCCGGCGTCGGCGAAGGTGCCGCCGTTGCGGGTCAGCGCCGTCCGCACCTCGGTCGCCGCGCGGTTCCGGTTGTCGGTCAGGCACTCGATCAGCAGCGCCACGCCGTTCGGGCCGTACCCCTCGTACATGATGGTCTGCCAGTCGGCGCCGCCGGCCTCCAGGCCGGAGCCGCGCTTGACGGCGTTGTCGATGTTGTTGTTGGGGACCGAGCTCTTCTTGGCCTTCTGGATGGCGTCGTAGAGCGTCGGGTTGCCGGAGGGATCACCACCGCCGGTGCGGGCCGCGACCTCGATGTTCTTGATGAGCTTGGCGAACATCTTGCCGCGCTTGGCGTCGATGACGGCTTTCTTGTGCTTCGTCGTCGCCCATTTGGAGTGGCCGGACATGCATAACCTCCGTGTTTACCGTGCGTCTTCGGCCTGCGCTTCCAACCGCCCCGCCGCTGCCCCTGACCGGACTGAAGACTGACGAACGATCTCGACGAAGTACCGGTGGACGCGGAGGTCGCCGGTGAGCTCCGGGTGGAAAGCCGTGGCGAGCAGGTTCCCCTGCCGAACGGCGACAATCCTACCGGCGGCGGGCCCGGCCGTGACGCGGCCCAGCACGCTGACTTCCGCGCCGACCTCCTCGACCCACGGCGCCCGGATGAAAACCGCGTGGAAATCACCGCCGGCGATGTCGTCGATGGCGACCGCGGCCTCGAACGAGTCCACCTGCCGGCCGAACGCGTTGCGCCGCACGGTCATGTCGATCCCGGCGAACGACTCCTGGTCGGGCCGCCCGTCCAGCACCGTGGTGGCCAGCATGATCATGCCGGCGCAGGAGCCGTAGACGGGCATGCCGCCGGCGATCCGCTTGCGGACCGGCTCCAGCAGCCCGAACGTGATGGCCAGGTTGCTCATGGTGGTGGACTCGCCGCCGGGGATCACCAGGGCGTCGACCGCGTCGAGCTCCTCGGGCCGGCGGACCGGCCGGGCCAGGGCGCCGCACTCGGCCAGGGCGGCGAGGTGCTCCCGGACGTCGCCCTGCAACGCCAGCACCCCGATGGTCACTGCATCGTTCACGATCTCACCCTACGTTCTCGCTGGTGCCGGGCAGGCCGGCGGCCCGGGGCGCGGAAAGCGCACCGGGCCGCGGTGAGGGACCTACCAGCCGCGCTCGGCGAGCCGGTGCGGCTGCGGGATCTCCTCGACGTTGATGCCGACCATGGCCTCGCCCAGCCCGCGCGACACCTTGGCGATCACGTCGGGGTCGTCGTGGAACGTGACGGCCTTGACGATCGCGGCAGCCCGCTGGGCGGGGTTGCCGGACTTGAAGATGCCGGAACCGACGAACACCCCCTCGGCGCCGAGCTGCATCATCATCGCCGCGTCGGCCGGCGTGGCGATGCCACCCGCGGTGAACATGACCACCGGCAGCTTCCCGGCCGCGGCGACCTCCTTCACCAGGTCGTAAGGCGCCTGCAGCTCCTTGGCGGCGACAAAGAGCTCGTCCTCGGCCAGCGAGGTCAGCCGGCGGATCTCACCGCGAATGGTGCGCATGTGGGTGGTGGCGTTGGAGACGTCCCCGGTGCCGGCCTCACCCTTGGAGCGGATCATGGCCGCCCCCTCGGTGATCCGCCGCAGCGCCTCGCCGAGGTTGGTCGCCCCACAGACGAACGGCGCGGTGAACGCCCACTTGTCGATGTGGTTGGCGTAGTCGGCGGGCGTCAGCACCTCGGACTCGTCGATGTAGTCGACACCGAGCGACTGCAAAACCTGCGCCTCGACGAAGTGGCCGATCCGCGCCTTGGCCATGACCGGGATGGAGACGGTGTTGATGATGCTGTCGATCATGTCGGGGTCGCTCATCCGCGAGACGCCGCCCTGGGCCCGGATGTCCGCGGGCACCCGCTCCAACGCCATGACCGCAACCGCGCCGGCATCCTCGGCGATCTTGGCCTGCTCCGGCGTGACCACATCCATGATCACACCACCCTTGAGCATCTCGGCCATGCCGCGCTTGACCCGCGCGGTACCGGTGACAGAAGTGGGGCTCTCAGAGCTGGACACAGCGAAGACTCCTTATGGGGTGTGGTCTGCGGGGAATTTTATCGGGGGGCGGGGGTGCCACCGAGGGCCAATCAACCCCAAGGTGGCCTGCTCCGGGTGCGGGAATCGAGGCCACTTCAAGATCCGGTCGTGCGTGGCTGCATGGTGCTGACCGTCGCTCCCGCCGAACGCAGGGTGGTTGCATGGTCTATCCGCTGCCG